>RFJF01000014.1 GCA_003695455.1 Chloroflexota bacterium | reverse complement strand
TGGCCGGGTAACAAGCTCGCGCTTTAGCCCCACCCTGCAGCAATCCATCGGCCTGTGCTGGCTGCCGGTGGAGCAGGCCGAGCCGGGCCACGAGTTTGACGTTCGCGTTCGTGGCGAGTTGCACCGGGGCAAAGTGGTTCCGCTTCCGTTTTACGACCCCGCCGGGGAACGGCTAACCAGTTGAGGAGATAATGATGGCTGACTACAATCCAATTTTTCAAAGCCCCATTGCCGCGCCGGAACGCGCCGCCGCCGGAGACGGTGGTCTGCGACTGGCCGATGTGAGCGGTGCGCCCGTCATTTTGATGCAGGGCGATGTGAGCGCCGCGCTGCAAAACCACGTTGCCACCCTGCCGGCCCACCCCGGCGAGGTTGTTGCCACCGGTGATAGTCTGCTGGCGCGGCTCACCCCGGCCGAACTCATCATGTTTGGCACCACGGCGGGGGCAACCCTACCCGCCGCCGGGGCGCTGGGCGACCCGCCGCGCGGCTACGCCACCGACGTGACTCACGGGCAGGCGGTGCTCAAGCTCTCCGGCCCGGACGCCGCCGAGGCGCTGAGCAAAATCTGCGGGCTTGATTTTCACACCACGGTTTTTCCCTCGATGCAGGCCAAACAGACCAGCGCCGCCAAAATAAAAACCCTCGTGGTGCGCTGCGACGAGGGTGAAACGCCGGTCTACTATCTTCTGGTAGCCCGCCCGTTGGGGCAGTATTTTTGGGATATTCTGTGGGATGCCGGGCAGGAGTTCGGCATGGGCAGGGGGTAGTTTTACCCGCCCAACTGCGCGGAAATTTCGGCGGCGGTGGCGCGCACAGCGTCGGCAAATGCGCCCATTTTTTCCGGCCCCATGCGAAATGTGGGGCCGGAAACCGTCACCGCTGCCTGCACCCGTCCGGTGTGGTCAAAAATGGGTGCGGCGATGGCGCTCAATCCTTCCTGATGTTCCTGGTCTGACACGGCGTATCCCTGCGCCCGAATGTCCGGCAGGTAATCCTCCAAAATGTCACGCTGAACAATGGTGTTTTGGGTAAAACGGGGCAGGGTTTCGGGCAGCAGGGTGTGCAAATCTTCCGGCGGGGCGTGGGCCAGCAGAACCTTGCCCGCCGCCGTGCAGTGCAGCGGCGTGCGGCGGCCAATTCGGCCTACGTACTGAATGGGCCGGGGGCTGGCGGCGCTGCCAATATTCATACACTCGGCGCCGCTCAGTACCACAATGTTGACCGTTTCCTGCGTGGCTTCGGCCAGTTTGTTGAGATGGGGCCGGGCCACGGTTCGCAAATCAATCCGCTCCAGCACAATGCCGGCCAGCGTAACCAGCGCCAGCCCCAGCCGGTACTTGCCGGTTTCCGGGTTCCGCTCCACGTACCCCTCTTGCTGCAAGGTTGACAGCAGCCGCGAGACGGTACTTTTGTGCAGCCCCAGCTCTTTGCTGATGGTGGTAACCCCCAAATCAGAGTCGGCTTTGGTAAAACAGCGCAAAATAGCGGCGGCCCGCTGCACCGACTGGATGGCCGTGGTTGAGGGGCGTTCAGTGGGGGGCACGGCCCGGCTCACCCCTGTTCAGCAGCTTCCCGGCGCGAGCGGCGACCCCGGCGTTCGCGGCGGCCCCGCCGCTCTCCACCCTCTGCGCTCCCTTTTTTGGCCGATGGGTTGGCTGAAATCCAGGTCAGGCAATTTTCATCGTTGCCCATAAACACGTCCGACGCCTGAATAGCCTGCTTGATTTCCGGCTCGATGGGATTGGTGATGGCGCTGGTCAGCCCGTTGGCAATAGCCATTGCCAGAAATGTGCCGTTGAGCACCTTGCGGTTGGGCAATCCAAATGACACGTTAGATGCGCCGCAGCAGGTGTTCACCCCCAACTCATCGCGGCAGCGGTTCAAAATTTTGAACACCGACCGCCCTGCGCTGGCCATGGCGCCGATGGGCATAACCAGCGGGTCAATCAGCACATCGCTGCGGGGAATGCCGTGGTCTTCGGCGCGTTCCACAATTTTTTTAGCCACCGCAAAACGCACATCCGGGTCCTCGCTGATGCCGGATTCATCGTTGCTGATGCCAATGAAGGCGCAGCCGTATTTTTTTACCAGCGGCAGCAGCAGTTCCAGCCGTTCATCTTCGCCGGTGATGGAGTTGAGCAGAGGTTTGCCCTGTGCCGCTTCCAGCCCGCGCTCCAGCGCCGCCACCACGGATGAGTCAATCGAAACCGGGACATCGGTGATGGATTGCACCAGTTGGATGGCCTGGGCCATGATTGCCGGCTCATCGGCCAGCGGGATGCCGGCATTCACATCCAGCAGGTGCGCGCCGGCTTCTACCTGGGCCAGCGCATCTTTTTTGACGCGCTCAAAATTACCGGCGGCCATTTCGCGGGCCAGTACCTTGCGGCCGGTGGGGTTAATTCGCTCGCCAATGATGACGAACGGGCGTCCGGCGCCGATGACAACTTCTTTGGTTTTTGAACTGATGATGGTATCTACCACAATGGTCTCCTTTGAAGACAGGATTCGGAAGTCGGGAGCCAGGATTCAGGGAATAGTGACTCTGCGACTTTGTAACTGTGCGACCTGCCACCTGCAACTTGCAGCCTGTTTTATTCTCGTTGTTGCGCCGCAGGGCTGTTCGGCTCTTTTTAACCGGGCCAGTCTGAGCGCGGTTTGCCGGCCCGGATTTCGGCGCGGCGGTGTTCTACAAACGCATTCAACGCCTCGGCAACGGCCGGGTCAATGGGCGGGGCCTGGTAATTTTTCAACATTTGTTTCCAGACGGCGTTGGCTTTTTTGTAGCTGTCTTCTTTGCCTTCTTCTTCCCACTTTTCGTAATTATCCATGCTGAAAACCTGATGCTGGTAAAAAGCGGTTTCGTAGTGGCGCATGGTGTGTGCGGAACCCAAAAAGTGATTACCCGGCCCCACTTCGGCAAAGGCATCCCAGGCAAAATCATCTTCTTCAAGGCTAATACCCTGCACATAACGAGCCATAATGCCCAGCATTTCGCTGTCAAGTACAAATTTTTCGTACCCGCTGATGAGGCCGCCCTCCAGCCAGCCGGCGGCGTGCAGCACGTAGTTGGTGCCGGCCTGAACCGTGGGCCACAGCGTGCTGGCCGATTCGTAGCCGGCCTGCGCATCGGGGATGCGCGAGGCGGTGAAGTTGCCGCCGGAACGGTAGGGCAGGTTGTAGTAGCGGGCCAGTTGCGCCCCCGCGTACAGGGCCAACGTGTTTTCCGGGGTGCCAAAGCAGGGCGCGCCGCTGCGCATATCAATGTTGGCCAGAAAAGAGCCGTAAATAACCGGTGTGCCGGGGTTGAGCATTTGGGCGTAGCAAATACCAAACAGGGCTTCGGCGTTTTGCTGGGCCAGCGTGGCGGCCATTGTGACCGGCGACATGGCTCCGGCAATAATGAACGGCGTGATAATTGCTGCCTGGCCCGCCCGTGCGTACACCTCCAGCGCACCTAACATGCGGTCATCAAAGCGCAGCGGACTTGAGGCGTTGATCAGCCCCAGTACCGCCGGAGTCTGGCGGATGGCATCGGCGCCGAACAGAATTTGGGCCATCGTCACCGAATCGCGGGCGTTGTCGGCGGAAGTGACGCTGCCCATAAACGCCTTGTCGGTGAGGGTGATGTGTGCCAGCAGCATATCCAGATGGCGCTCGGCCACGGGGATGTCCTGCGGTTCAACCAGCGTGCCGCCCGCCGCGTGCAGGTAGGGCGTCATTTGGGTGAGTTTGGCAAAGTTGTGAAAATCCTGAAGGGTGGCTTCGCGGCGACCCCGGTCCAAATCAGCGACAAAGGGAGGGCCGTACACCGGGGCAAAAATGGTGTTGCGGCCGCCAATTGTAAGCGTGTTGGTCGGGTTACGAGCCAGTTGGGAAAAGGTGGCGGGGGCCTGCTGCACAAAGTGCATCAGGGTATCTTCGTCAATCCAGACCATTTCGCCGTCAACTTTGGCCCCGTGTTTGCGAAAAGTTTCCAGCGCCGGAGGGTAATCAATCACCAGAATGCCGGTTTCTTTGAGCAGGCGCATAGAGGCCTGATGGATGGCTTGCACGCCGTTGTCATCCAGCACCTCTGTGAAGGGTAATTTGTTAATGATCGGAATAACAGCCGGTACACCACGGGCGGAACCGGTATCTCGACGGCGAGACCGACGCTCTCGTCTTTTCATTGTTGGCCTCCGTTGGACAACGACAACCCCGCACTGCCATTCTCTAACAATGAGTGTCAATACCGGTGTGCGGGTTGGGTAATATTTGCTTGCAAATTATGCTCACCTGCCGGATGAGCCGGTTTACATTTACGATGCTGCGGCACGCTGCCGGCGAATGGCCGCAAATTTTTTGGCCGTTTCAACCGCAACAGCGGCATCGCGGCAGTAAGCGTCGGCTTCAATGGCCTCGGCAAAGGCTTCGTTGAGGGGCGCGCCGCCCACCAGCACCGTCACCTGATCGCGCAAGCCTTCCTCTTTCAGGGCATCAATAATCACCTTCATGTAAGGCATGGTGGTGGTCAGCAGGGCGCTCATGCCCACAAATGTTGGCTGGTGCTCTTTGACGGCGGCAATAAAATTTTCGGCAGACTGGTTGATGCCCAGATTGATGACATCGAACCCGGCGCCTTCCATCATCATAGCCACCAGGTTTTTGCCGATGTCGTGAATATCGCCTTTGACTGTACCGATGACCATTTTCCCCACCGAAGGCGCGCCGGTTTCGGCCAGCAGGGGGCGCAACACCGCCATGCCGGCCTTCATGGCGTTGGCGGCCATCAACACCTCCGGTACAAACAGTACACCGTCACGGAAATCGTTGCCCACAATTTCCATGCCGGCAACCAGACCGCTGGTAAGCACATCGTAGGGCGCCACATTTCGGCTCAGCGCTTCTTTGACGCCCTCAACCACTTCCTCTTTGTAACCATCGTACAGATCGTCTCCCATGACTTCGTACAGTTCTTCCACAGACAGGGTCGTGAGATCCAGCTCTTCGGTCATAATAATTCTCCTTCAGAAGGTGTTAGGATACCACATCAGTGGGGTAAAAATATGGCGATGTAACAATACAGGGTGTGGCGGGTACAGGTCTTTTCAGTTTGCTGTTGAAAGCGTACCACATTTTAAATCCAGAGATTTGGGGCCAAACAACAGATTGATGGTTGGTGCAAGATAAGCGACTATTTTACGAGGATTACCTGGATTGTCAAGTTTTTTGAGGGTGCGGCTTCACTTGTAAATCTATGCTCCAGTTGTTGTTGTTGGGTGCCGGCTTATCTGGATTGGGGATTACATCTCCAAAAAATGGTTCAACCGGAAGTTCTAAACGTTTTCTGAACGTTTGAGTAGTACACTGATAGTCAATAGTGCCCATTAGACGTTAATGAGGTTAAATAAACTGCAAAATAATTGTTATTTTTCCCATATTTCCTGAGTTATTCTGGCGTGGTTCATTGGCTACTATTCCGGATTGTTTTCTGCGGCCTGCGTGTTGCATGTTGCGTGTTACGGCCCACGAAACACGCAACACGTTTCACATACGGGGCCAACAAGACGGATTAATTGATAAAGCTGTTTTCCGGAATATGTGAACCACGCGTTATTTTAATCTAACAGTTGACCGGCAAAATCGAAATGACGGATAAATTATGAAAAATGAACAACCGGGTTATGCAGCCTACTTGTTACGCCTGTGGTATGAAGACGGGGCCGTTTGTTGGCGGGCTACACTGGAAAATGTACACACCGGCGAACAGACAGGGTTTGCTAATCTGGAGAAACTGTTTGCGTTTTTAAGACAACGCGCCGAAGACAATTCTCCAGAAGAAACGCGCTCATCAATCTGAAAGACGGGAGAAAAACAGATGTCCAGCGCCGATTCAATGTTGATTTTTGGTTTGTGCAGCTCAATTATTATTTTGCCAATTTTGGCCGTTGGGACGCTATTCCTCATTAAGCGAACACAAAAGGTCACTTCACGGGCCGTCATCAAGATGGACGGCGCGAACTGCGTTCACACGCTTGAGGGCAATGTAGAAATCAGGCCAACCAGAATCACCAGTATCATTGCCCTTGTTCTGCTGGTCCCGGCGGGCATTGTTGCTATCATTGTGACGTTGTTCAGCCTGTTCAACCTCAATATTCAGGGGATGGTGCTGTCAGGCGGCGGCTCAATGATGATTGTTTTTGCGGTAACCAGCCTGATACGGGCGTTACGCAGGCCCGCCGTGTACTTTAAAACGTATACCCGGATGCTGGAGATAGGGCACGGCCCATCGCAGCGGGTCATTCCTTTTGATGATATTGCCCGGGTTTTGTGGGATAGAGGCGGTGTTTCTCTCAGGTTACAAACCAATGAAGAAATCCCGCTCGGCGCCCTGTCTGCCTCAAGCAGCGGCATTGAGCGCACCAAAACCATTGCTCAGTTAATTGCCGACGTGACCGGGGCCAAAATGAACTGACCCCGGTCACAAAAAATTTAACCGCAACGGTCAGCGATTTGAGGTTGGGCCTTCTGTATCAATCTGCAAATATATGGAGCAAAAAATGTCAACCGATAACAACGCCACGTACAACAGTTATGCAAAATTTCCGGCCAAAAGCGAGATTGCAGCCATGGTTATCGGGCTGCTTCCGTTTATTGCCAGCATTACCAGCACCTCATCCCGAACGGTGAACGGGCGGGTGGTTGAAAGCAGTTACACAGATTACGTGGCTATTCCATTCGGTATTGTGACTATGCTGATTGCGCTCTTTTCGCTGACCAAACTCGCCGACACCGCCCCCGCGGACCGGTTCAAACGCATCGGAGCCATTGTGCTGCTGGTGCTGCTGGGCGGCTT
>RFJF01000187.1 GCA_003695455.1 Chloroflexota bacterium | reverse complement strand
GCGGCGGCGGTGGAATCGGCGTTGCGGGCCGCCGGGGCCGTGGGGGTAATTGTCAGCCGGGTGGGGTGACGGGCGTCACTCAGCGCCGGGGCCGGTTTCAGTGTGGCGGCGTATTTCTTCCAGCGCCGTGGCGGCGGCCTGTCCCAAAATCAACAGCAGCAGGGTATCTGTGCTGTTGAAATCGGTGTGGTCTTCCTTGTTCAACAGTTCGATGACGCCCATCAACTTATCGCCGGTCATCATAGGCACGGCCACCAGCCCGCTGGTAGAAAAATTGAACGCAGAATCAACGCTGTCGGAAAAACGCGGGTCCTGCCGGGGGCGGTTCACAATCAGCGGCGATTTGTTGCGGGCCACCCAGCCGGCCACGCCTTCATCTTCCGGAATGCGGTGGCCGATCAACTCCTGCTGAATCTGGCTGTGTACCAGCACAAATTCAAGCTCGCCGTTACTCTCATCGTGCAGCAACAACGAGCCGTCTTCTGCCCGAATGACCCGCATGGCGCTGTACAAAATCACGTTCAGCAACTCAAACAGGTTGTCTTTTGAGGTGATTTCCTGCGTGGCCTGGTACAGTTCTTCCAGCACGGTCAGATAACTGCGCAGGGCCACGTTTTCTTCCAGCAACTTTTCGTTTTCGGCGCGCAGGCGGCGGTTTTCCTGCTGATAATGTTGAAGGGTTGCTGCGTTCATTTTTTTACTCCTGCCGGCCTGTTTTCTCCCATTCAGTATAAATCAAATACGACCAATTCACAATCTGCGCCGGGGTTTCACCGGCCCAAAGCAGGCGGCAAATGACGCAGTTTTGAATCCGGTGGGGCGTGATATATAATGTTGGTCGCTTGAATAAGCAGACCGAATTGAGGCAACCGTATGTTTAATTTTGGATTTGGCAGCAAAAAAATCAAAGAAAGTTTAACCCGAACCCGTAACTCGGTGTTTGGGCAGATTACCACCCTGTTTGGCGGCAACGAAATCACGGAAGAATTGTGGGATGATTTGGAGGCGCTGTTGATTCAGGCCGATGTGGGGGTGGAAACCACGCTGGAACTGCTGGAAACCGTGCGCGGCCGGGTTAGCAGCGAGGGGATTACCAAACCGCTGGATGCGCAGCGGGTGCTCAAAGAAGAGATGCTCAAATTGCTGGAGGGGTACGCCCCCTCGGTGATTGACAAGCAGCGGATTTTGACCGTGGTGCTGGTGGTGGGGGTAAACGGCTCCGGCAAAACCACCACCATTGCCAAGCTGTCTAAATTTTACCGGCAGCAGGGCAAAAGCGTGGTACTCGCCGCTGCCGACACCTTTCGGGCGGCGGCCATTGACCAGCTTAAAATCTGGGGCGAGCGCGCCGGCGCCAGCGTGATTGCTCACCAGCCCAACGCCGACCCCGGCGCGGTGGTGTTCGATGCCATCAAAAGTGGGCTGGCCCGCAAAGCAGATATTGTGATTATTGACACGGCGGGCCGGTTGCACACTAAATTCAATTTGATGCGAGAGCTTGAAAAACTGCGCGGCATTGCCCGCAAGCAGGTTCACGCCGCGCCGCACGAAACCCTGCTGGTGCTGGACGCCACCACCGGGCAGAACGCGGTGTCGCAGGCCAAACATTTTAAAGACACGGTAGAAATTACCGGTGTGGTGCTGACCAAACTGGACGGCACGGCCAAAGGCGGGGTGGTGTTTGCTATTGGCAAAACGCTGGGGGTGCCGGTTCGGTTTGTGGGCGTGGGCGAGGGCATTGATGATTTGATGCCCTTTGATGCACAGGCCTTTGTGGATGGCCTGTTTGACGAGTAGCCGCGGCTGAATTAACCGGGCCGTTTGCCCACCACGTAGATTTCGCCTTCCAGAATCTCCAGCCGGGTGATGTCCAAATCAATGAGCAGGCCGGCCAGCGTCTCGTTGACGGTATCTGTGGCCGAGGCCAGAATGGCATCCGGAAAGCCAAACATGCCCATTTGCGCTTCCTGCACGTTAACCACCATCTGGCCGTTATCCACCACCGCCGTAGCCACAATCAGCGAGTTGAACTCAAACGGGCCAAACGGGCGCACACCGCCGGTCAGATAAATCCGTCCGTTGGTGAACCAGATTTGCGGGTTGCTGAGCGGAATGCGGCCGGTTTCGGTGAGTTGGGCTGCAAACAGCGAGGTGGCTTCTTCGTTGGTCATTCGCAATTGCGCCTGATGCGTGGGTGTGGCTTCTTGCAGGGCCTGGTAAAAATTCTGTTTCAGCCGCTCTGCGGCCTCCGGGTTGGGTGTAATTGGCCCGCCCGGCGGGGCCAGTTCCGGCGCGCCACCGCCCAGGCTGCACGCCAGACTGGTCAGCGCCAGCAGCAGCGGCAAAATAATCCTTTGATGTGCAATATTCTCAAAAAACACGGTGCGGTAACAGCTCCTTTTTTGATGAGCAGGAAATTATAGCACCCTTGTTTTTAGATGACAATACACGCTTCGGTTGTTTGCCGGACGGTTTAAAACAAAAAGCGCGGCCAAAAATATGCGGCTGCGCTTTTTGTTTTGGCGGCTTAATTTTGCCCAACAAATCAATCTTTTTCTGTTTGTTTGAGCACCAGCTTTTTATTCCAGTGTACGGTTTCAATTTCAGACTGTTTTGTTGACCGTTCGTGGAGTATCGGCGCCGGTTGCAGGGGAATGGCAAAATGGAATCGGCTGCCGGGCAAGTTTTCTTCGTCGTGACCATCGCTTTCAACCCACACCTTGCCGCCGTGCGCATTGGCAATGCCCTGCACCAGCGTTAAGCCCAGCCCCGGCCCGGCGCCCTTGAATTTGGTTTTGCCGGTAGAGTGATGGTCGGTGTCATCAACCCGGAAGAATTTGTCAAATATTTTTTGATGATGCTTTGGGTCAATACCAATGCCTGAATCGCTGACCACAATTTCTACGGCCGAGCCGATGTCTTCCAGCGTAGTTACCTGCCCGGAAATGGTTACTTTGCCGCCGTCCGGGGTGTATTTAATGGCGTTGCTGAACAGGTTTTCTATGGCCTGAACCAGCCGGGTGGCATCTGCTTCGATGCTGGGCAACTCATCCAGCCCTTTTGTGGCAAAGGCAATCCGCCGCTCATCAAGCGCGGTCAGGTACGGGCCGGTGGCCTGCCGCACAACCTCGGCCAGTTTAACCGGCCCCATCAGCAGGGGCATATCGCCGGCGTGGGCTTCTGTTATGGCAAACATCATATCAATGATGGTTTTCATTCGTTCGCTGCCCTTGACCACACCGGCCACAATGGTTTTAACGTATGAGTAATCCTGAGCCTCTTCTTCTGTCAGTTCCAGCAGCATCCGCGAGTAACCGTGAATGTGCGTGAGCGGGGTGCGCAATTCGTGCGAGGCAATTGACAGGAAATCAGACTTGTTCTGGTCCAGCCCGGCCAATTCTGTGTTGAGCACAGTGACTTCCTGGCTGATGTTGGCTAATTGTTCAAACAGCCGGGCGGCGTCCATAGCCAGCACCGCCTGTTCGGCCAGCGCAATCATTAAATCAGTGTCTTCTTTGTGGTACGTTGATTTGTTGGCCCGCCGGCCAAAGGCCATCACGGCCATTACATTGCCGTAGCGCACAATGGGCACAAAGACTTCCATTTTTAGCCCGGCCAGCCAGTCGCGCTCGCCGGGGTCCAAATTGGCAAATGCCGGCAGCATGTCAATATCGTACTGGTGTGCCAGCTTGCCGCCCTGTCTGAAGTGCTGAATTAAGACACTGTCCGGCGTGAACTGCCGGCCGGGTAACTCGTCAATGCCTTTGGCGGCCAGCAATCGCAGCGAAATTTGCGGGCCGCTGCCGCGCTCGTTGACAAAGACGGCGCCCCGTTCAATGTCAAACGTTTGGTCCATTAGTTCAATGAGAATATCACCCAACCGTTGCATATCCAGCGCGCTGCTCAGAACGCGGCTAAAATGCTGCACAATTTCTTTTTCATTTTGGCTGTGGCGGCCAAAAATAAGTTGGCCGGTAAATCGAGAAAGATACTGCCACAGCGGCGGGGTGATAACGGCCAGCCCAATGGCCAGCAGCACGGACCAGAAAAAAATGTTAAACAGATTGTTGTTTTGGCGGCCAAAAATGACGGTAGCGCTCAGGCCCACGTAAAAGATTCCGGCCAGAATTGCCGTGATGCCGGTAAATTGCAGCGCTGTGCCAATCAGCCGGTACAGGTCTGCGGTGTGGTAGGTAAGCACCACGTAGCTGGTGAGTACGCTTCCGGCTACCAGCAGCAAAGTTCCGGCCTGGTAGAAAATGGCCGGACTGATAAACAGAACCAGGCCGGCTACGGCGTGCAGCGTGACGGCAATTAGCCAGTATCGCATGCGGTTGAGGTGTTTTGATGAGGGTTGGGCCCGAAACGCCGAAAACAGCGCGCCCAGCACAACGGCAATGGCCACACCCCAGCTTGTTTGCGAAAGCGCCAGCGTTGGATTGAAACCTGTGCCAGCCGTTGCCAAGGTGCTCCACAGGTTGAAGCCCAACACGCTCCACACCAGCAGCAAGGCCACGGTCATGCCCCAATAGTAGGTGAGCCAGGCCCGGTTTTTTCTCAAAAAACTCAGCGATAGCGCCCCAAATGTCAGCACCATCGCATTTAATCCCAGTTGAGCAATCGCATCGTACGGCAGGCCGGGCAGCGGCGGCGGATCAAAGGTGGTTAAAACGTGGGCCAGAAACGCCAAAAATCCTGCACCCAAATAAATTACCAGGTGCAAAACGGCGGGGTGTCGGGTTGCGCGCAGCCGAATACCGGCCAGCACCAGTAAAATGCCAAAAACCAACAGCGATAAATTGGTAATAATCAATCCGGGTGTGTTCATTTTGTGATTGGTTTCTTGTGCGGTGTATGGTGGTTGATAATTTTGATAATCGAGCTGCAGGGTCATTTGAGTCTAACACAATCACCTGCTGGTCACAATTAGCCAAATGGTACTGCAACAATTTTGTTCACCGCCTGTTCAATATCAGACGGTAAAAAAGGTTTTGCCAGCCACGGCAGACCGGATTTATCCAAAAAACTTCTGGTGTTTAAATCAACCGTATTGCCCGTAATAAAAATGAACCTGCCGGCCATGTCAGGCTGTGATTTTGCTACCTGTTGGTACAATTCCGGCCCGGTGATGTCTGGCATGAGAACATCGCTGATAATGACATCGTAGCTGTTAGAGGTTAATTTTTGCAGGGCAATTTGCCCGCTGGCTGCGCGGTCTACCCGGTGTCCGTGCCGGCTGAGTACCCGGTCCAGCAAGGCCAGCAAAAAATCTTCATCATCAACGGCCAGAATTTGCAGGGCTTTGTCCGGCACGGAACTGGCCGGAGATGTTTCTGCCGGCACGCCGGCTGGCGCGGGCACAGAGACCGGAATGATGGGCAATTCAATAAAAAACGTTGTGCCCCTGTTTATGGCTGTATCGGCCCAGATGCGTCCGTTGTGTTCGCCAATAATGCCGTAGCAAATTGATAACCCCAACCCAATGCCCTGCCCCACCTGTTTGGTGCTGAAAAACGGGTCAAATATTTTATTCAGGATTTTTTCCGGAATTCCCGGCCCGTTATCTGCAACACTGGCCAAAATGTTGCCGCCGGATTGGCCGGCGGTAATGGTCAGCACTCTCACCCCAGAGACCGCATTCAGGGCATGCACAGAGTTGGTAATTAGATTGACAAACACCTGCTCCAACTGGTGCGGGTCGGCCACCGTGAGCGGCAGCCCAAATTGCAGCGACGTGTTGACCTGAATGTTGTGGTGTTCAAGTTGCGGCTGCATCAGTGCCAGCGCCGATTGAATGACATCGTTAATGTTCACCGGCTCGGTTTCCAGCGTAATGTTTTTGGCAAAGGCCAGCAGGCCCCGCACAATCACCCGCGCCCGTTCTGCCTGCCTGAAAATCACCTGCAAATCATCGTGAAACCGTTGCGGCATTTCTTCTTCTTGCAGCATACTGGCGTAACCCACAATGGATGTCAGCGGATTGTTCAATTCGTGTGCCACGCCCGCCACCAACTTGCCAATGGTTGATAATTTTTCGGTTTGGCGCAACTGTTTTTCCAGCAGGTGGCGCTGGGTTACGTCCCGGGCAATGCATTGCAGGGCAACATTTCGCTGGTGCTGGCGCTGCACCCGAACCGCAACTTCAATTTGAATTTCTTCTTTCTGTTTGCTCAAAATGGTAAAATCAAAAATGGTCGGCGCACCGGAATTTGCCAGTTGATTTTTGAATTGCCTGAACAGCCGCTCTATATTTTCTGGCTGTACAAATTGGGTTATGGGCATACCCACAATTTCATTGCGCCGGTAGCCAAGTTTTTCAAGGACTGCCAGGTTGGCCTGGCTAACCCTGAAGTTCCTGTTGAGGGTAAAGATAAAATCGTTGGCATTGTCAAACAGTTCCCGGTAGTTGTTTTCGGCTTTGCGGATTTCTTCAAACAGGCGGGTGTTTTCAATCGCCAGCGCCGCGTGGTCGGCAATGACGCTCAAAATTTTCAGGCCGTTGTCGCTCAAAAAACGAGGGTGCATGTTCATCAATTCCAGTGCGCCGGTTACGCGATTGTTGACCCGCAGCGGGGCGCACAAAATTGATTTGGTGGCAAAGCCGGTTTCTTTATCAATGTCTGAAAAAAACCGCTCGTCTTTTGATACATCAGAAATGACCGCCGGGGTGTTGTGGGTAACCACCCAGCCGATGACTCCCCTGTCAACCGGTATTTTGATTCCCAGCACCGCACCGGCCCCGGAACCCACGGCCGCCTTAATCAGCAGTTCCTTGCCCGATGGTTCAAGCAAGGCCACCGAGCCGGCCTCGGCCTCAAAAATTTCGTTGGTGCTGGTAATCACTTTACTTAAAGTTTGTTGTAATCGCATACCACTCAGACCCTTTTTGCATGCAGGCATTGTAGCAAAGTTCAATCTTTTAATCAATGGTTGGCAAACAGCCCGATATTAAAATTCACTTGACTTGCCAACCGGTTACTGATATAGTTTTTTACATAATTATACGCAAGGAATGGATTGCCCATGTCATCAACAGCCAATTTGGTGGGGCAAACGCTCGGTGGATACCAGTTGGTAGAAGCCGTGGGTTACGGAGCCATGGCCACGGTTTACAAGGCGTTTCAGCCTACGCTGGACCGGTGGGTGGCCGTGAAAGTGTTGCAGTACAAAGAGGCCAGGGCCATGGTCAGGTTTGAGCGCGAAGCCAAGGCCATTGCCCTGCTGCGGCATCAAAATATTTTAATTGTGTACGAATACGGCCAGCAAAACAACGTGCCCTACATTGTGATGGAGTATGTTGAAGGCGGCTCGCTGGCGGACCGGCTTGCCGCGCAAACACTGAGTTGGCCCCAAGCCGTGAATCTGGTTATTCCGCTGGCGCAGGCGCTGCATTACGCTCACCAGCAGGGTATCATTCACCGGGATGTGAAACCCAGCAACGTGTTGTTGCCCCGCCCCGATTGGCCGCTACTGGCCGATTTTGGCCTGGCGAAACTATCGGACGAGCAGCATACGCCGGTCACCCGCACCGGCACATCGCTGGGAACCCCGGCGTACGTGGCCCCGGAACAGGCGCGCGGCCTGAAAGTAGACCATCGCACCGATATTTATTCGTTGGGTGTGATTTTGTTCGAAGCGGTCACCGGCTCGCTGCCGTTCAACTATTCAAACCCCAACAAAATGCTGCTGGCCCACATTTCAGAAACGCCGCCCCGGCCCGCTGCGCTCAACCCGGATTGCCCACCGGCCCTCGAAGCGGCAATTTTGAGGGCCATGGAAAAATCTCCGGACAACCGGTATCAGGATATGGGCCAGTTTGTTGCCGATTTGCAGACCGTGCAGCCACAGGCCACGCCTCCGGTGGCGCAGTCTGTGGCTCGCCCGGCAACTGCCGCCAGTCCGTTGCGCACCGTTGAGATATTTGACACCACAATTCCAATGGCCTCCACCCCCCCGGCGGGGCCAACAGATGCCCGGATTTTGCTCACAGACAAAAATATCACCCTCTCTGTACCTCAGCAAAACAGCGTAATTGTGGGCCGCACCCACAAAAACAGCGTGGCCGATATTGATTTGGGGCCGCACGGGGCAGCGCAGGCCGGAATTTCCCGGCGGCATGCCCGGCTTTTCTGGCGCAACAGCCAGTGGTGGATTGAAGATTTGGGCAGCCTGAACGGCACGTTTGTGAACGGTACAGCAGTTCCGCCGGATAGCCCGGTTCCCCTGAAAAACGGCGACGTGGTTCGTTGCAGCCACATGTCGTTTGTATTTTTAACCGCAGATAACGGGTAACTCTCCCCCGGCAATTGACCTGCCGCAATATTTCATCTCCGTGGTGCGGCGGACTCCCCGCTAAATTTTACATAAAGTTGCAGTTTACATAAAAACAGGGTACAATGAGTCATCGCAATTTTTCAACCACAAATTTCCCTGGCAGGTGATAGTTTATGCCCTTCAAATTTGCGATTTTGTTGCTTGTTTTTGCAGTCAGCCTCTCGGCCTGCGGCAACAACGCTCCGCGCGCCGGTGACGCCGCGCCTCTGTCTGACAATGTTTCTGCCGTAGTTCCGGTGGATGCGCCACTGACCGGCAACGGCGAATCGGCGCCGCAGGCGCAGCCTGCCGCTAGCAACACCACAGCCGATGTGCCGGTTCTCAGCTTTGCAATTGACGGCGGCATTGTTGGCTTTTGCGATGAACTGACCCTGACTGCCAACGGTAATTACGTGCTCAACACCTGCACCGAGGGGCAAACCAGCGGCACTCTGCCCCAGTCAGACCGGCTGGCGCTCAAATCATGGGTTGAGAGTCTGAATGGCTTTCAACTGCGCGCCGAAGACAACCCCGGCGCCGCCGATAGTTTGACGGTCAATATGAATTTTACCGGCAGCGGCAGTGTTGAAGCAGATAACGACCAAAAACAGGCCATGTACGATTGGGTGAACGGCCTGATTGTGCAACTGCGGCCCAAACCTCAACTGGAACCCACCCCCACCCCGCAGCCCATTGT
>RFJF01000186.1 GCA_003695455.1 Chloroflexota bacterium | reverse complement strand
TGACGGGCTGGTGTTCATCACCGTGAATGATTTTGACAAAAGCGCCGCCCTCAAAATTGGCCGCGATCTGGCCCGTATGGGTTTTAAACTGGCGGCCACGCGCGGCACCGCTGCCCTGCTGCAACGCGCCGGAATCGAGGTACTGGTGCTCAACCGCATGAGCGAAGGCGAACAACCCACCGTGCGAGATTATCTGCGCGAGGGCAAAATCTCGCTGATTATCAACACCCCGCTGGGCCGCGAGTCCTTCTCCGACGGCCAGCGGCTGCGGCAGGAAGCCTCGCGGCGGGGTATTCCGCTGGTCACAACACTCACCGCCGCCCAGGCCGCGGTCAACGGCATCCGGGTGCTGCAATCGGAATCGCTGCGGGTGCGGAGTTTGCAGGATTTGTATCAGCCGGGCTGAGTCAGACAACTCGATTGGGTGGTTCCTGGCCGCGCAAGGCGGGCAGCAGATTACGGAGCGCGCCCCGGCCCATCCCGTTGGTAGCGCCGTCGGTGTGGGCGCCGGTGTGCGGGGTGGCAATGACCTGCGGCAGTTGCAGCAGGGGGTTGTCTGCGCCGGGCGGCTCGGCGGCAAAGGCATCCAGCCCCGCGCCGCGCAGATGTCCCCGCTCCAGCGCCGCCAGCAGGTCGCCTTCGTTGATGATTTCGCCGCGAGCGGTGTTGATTAAAATCGCTCCCGGTTTCATCTGCGCCAGAAAGTCAGCGTTCACCAGCCCGCGCGTTTCCGGCAGGGCGGGCAAGTGCAGCGACACCACATCAGCCTGACTCAGCAGGTCTGCCAGCGGCAGCAGTTGGACGTTGAGCGCCCGCGCCGCTTCCGCGTTGGGGAAGGGGTCGTAAGCCAGCAGGGTGCAATCAAACCCTTGCAAACGGCGAGCCACGGCCCGGCCAATTGCGCCAAAACCGACCACCCCCACCGTGCTGCCCTCCAGCGATTTACCCCGCAGGCGCGGCCAGTCGCCGGCTTTGGTGGCGGCGCTGGCCTGGGGAATGGTGCGGGCCACGGCCAACATCAGGCCGATAGCCAGCTCGGCCACGGAAACGGTGTTGGCGCCGGGCGTGTTGGTCACAATAATGCCTTTTTCCCGCGCCGCGTCCAGGTCTACCCGGTCTACCCCGGCCCCGTAACGGGCAATGACCCGCAGTTGATTAGCGGCATTCAGCGCAGCCCGGTCAATCACATCCAGCCCGGCAATGTACCCGTGGCAGCCGGGCAGCAGGCCAGCCAGTTCGGCGGAGGAGAGCGGGCGCGAGGTGGGGTTGTAAATCACCTCGCCCACGGCAGATTCCAGTTCGGCCCGCAAGCCGGGGTCATCGCGGCCAAAAGAGGTGGGCGTGACCAGCACGCGGCACTGCTTCAGATTGTTCATTAGCGCGATTCCGGCCCGCGCCAGCGCGGATTGTCAACAATTTTGGGCTGCCCGTTTTCTTCAACCACCAATTTGCGGAAGCCCTGCTGTTCGATGGTGCCGTAATCGTGGCCGGAATGGCCGGGGTAAACAAAGAACGTCACCAAATCCTCATCCGCGCCGGTGTTCACCGAGCGATGCGCCCAACGGGGCGGCACGTACAGCACCCGGCCCGGCCGCAGTTCCTCTACCGCCCAGTCGCCTTCGGGCGTTTCCATCACCATACAACCCTGGCCTTTGAGGCAGTAGTAAACCTCGGCGGTTTCCAGCACGGTGTGAAAGTGGCCTTTGGTCATAAAATATTCGCTGCCCACCTTGCCGGGATGCACAACGCTCAGCCCGTGGAGCAGTTCGCCGGCGGTTTCCGGGCGGCGGATTTCGTAGACCTCGTACAACAGCCGGTCCTCCTCGGGCAGCATGGCCTCGTAGGTTGCCGCATCCAGATACTGCCCTTTCATTGAGGACAGGGTGCGGGTAATGTGGTTATCGTACTGCTCCAGTGTGGCCTGCGCCACGTTGACCGCAAACGTGAAGGGGGTGTCTTTTGTACTGTTCATTGAATGTCTCCTGAAAATAACTGAAGGGACAAATCTGTGACTCTGCAAAGCCGAATTATACCTCAACCCAATCTGTTACGCAGATTCATTTCCCTACCCCGTTACCGCAAACGGCGCCAGAAATCTGCCAGTGCCGGAGACGTAGTGTGAAATAAAAAACGCCGGAACAGGTCGTCAGCCTGTTCCGGCGTTTTTGCACTGACAGCGATGGTATTTATTGGTAGTCGTTGGCCAGAATAATCAGGTCGAAGATGTTGACAATACCGTCGCCGTTCAGGTCCGCCTTGGGATCACTGCTGTCAAAGTAGGTAATCATCATCACCAGATCGAGGATGTCTACTTTGCCGTCGCTATTCAAATCGCTGCTGCGGCTGGTCTGATTGCTGCCGGAGTTGTCCGGGCTGTTGTCGAAGCCGCTGCCGTCGTTCTGGTCGTGATTCGGGCCGTCCGGGCTGTCGAAGCCGTTGCCGTCGTTCTGGTCGTGGTTCGGGCCGTCCGGGCTGTTGTCGAAGCCGCTGCCGTCGTTCTGGTCGTGGTTCGGGCCGT
>RFJF01000185.1 GCA_003695455.1 Chloroflexota bacterium | reverse complement strand
TATTTACAATTTCCAGTAACTGTGAAAATTCCATAACACTATTATACCGGTTGTGGCAAATTACTGCAACGAATTTGTGATTTTTGGCAATTTTTTGCCGGAGACAAGTAACCGCCAACATAATGAACAAAAGCCCACCACCGGGGAAATAGCCCGGTTGATCCTGCACAAAAGCCTGAGGCATCACTACTATGCGGCCTTACTTCTGGGCCGCAAGCCACACCCAAGCCGCAGCCAGATGAATGTCTACCTGTTTGGCTCGCTGCTGATGGCGCCGCTGGTAAAAGCACGTACCAAAAAACGGCGCCGACGGTAGTTCTTCTCTGCGTTAGGCCGCTGTAGACCAGGCCAGCAGGGGGCGTCCTTCCAGCGAGACCGGTTTACAGGTTTGTTGCGCAGGCAACAACCGCCAGATTGTGCTCAGCAGCGGTAGGCTGCTCTGCGTGAATTCCACCTGGGTGGTTGCACAAAAATTGATGATTCTGCGCTGTTGCTGCGCAGTTTCAAAAAATGCTTTGGCCTGTTTGGGCTCCGGCAGGATTAACATTGTCCATCGTGGAAATGAGGGGCGAAACTGTTGTTCAGTCCACAGAAAGGCCAACTCGCGGTATGCAGCCAATCGGTGTGGCAGGCTCTCGATCCGGGCAAAGTGATGATCTGTGAAGAGAGACACGCCGGCCAGGGTCAGACAGCCGGGCGGCGGGGGCAGCTTCAACCGATTGAAAAGCTCCCGAGCCGGTGGCGGCAACGGCTGCCACTGCACCGGAATACCAACCGCAACCGCTTGTTGCAGGAGTTGGTTGCTCCAGACACAGCCAGTGTCACGTGTACCGGCGCGCCGGGTGCTGAGACGATGCGCCACGTTTGCCAGCAACCCACGACGTGTAGGTATAACTACTTCAGCCGGCAAGATGGGCGTCTGGCACAACAACTTTGGCCTGGCCGATGGTGCCACGGTCGCCGGTGGCTTTGGAGCGGGTGTTGCCGGCAGGTTGACGGGAGCCGGCATTGCTCTGGGAGATTTGGCTGGTTGAGGTGGCGCCGGCGCAGACGTGGCAGCCTGGACAGATGGCGGTGGAGTTTCCGGCGGCTTTGCAACCTGAAGCAGACGCAACGGCGGGCGCAGGTTGGCTTGCAGCGAGGCGAGCCAACGGCTATCCAGCATCGGGCGCGGCTCGCTGACAGTATGCCGGTGGGCCGGGATCAGCCGCCACACCGGAGCCGCCAACGGGTCGGCCACCTGGTACACTTGCCCGGTCAGCGCCAGACCGTAGGCTACATTTTCTCGCCGGTGTTTTAACACCGCTGCCGCCAGATTTTCAAGGCGCTGCCGGCCGTGAGTCAGAAATATGACCGCTGGAAAGTAGTCCAGACCATCCAAACCAGCGTGTTTAAACCACTGCTTCAGGTAGGCGTCATACCCGCGGATTTTACGCCCAATCCGGCTGGAAGGGCGACCATGTGCTTCCCGGCTGAAATCCAGTTCCAAAAACATTGCCAGCGGCTGCGGAGTGAGGCCTGTCAGGATGGCCAGACCATCCGGAACCAGTGTGGCCCGCTCGGCGTTGGGGCTGCGGTAGAAGCGAACCTGCCAGTCAGCCCGCCAGCCCAGGTTTGCCTGCCGGGCCCGGGCCAGTTCAGACAAACGCACAAACCACTCGCTGATGAGCAGATCGTGCAGCGCCTGACGCTGCCGGGGCAATTTCCCGGGGGGTCGTTCCTGCCCCCGAAACCAGGCCCGGCCCGTTTCAGACAGGTAGTAGACCTGCCCCGGTTGCAAGCCCACGGCCTCCATTTCCGGCTTGGGAACGGTGAAGTTGCGGAGCCAACGTTCACCATGGTTCATCAATCGAGAGAGACGTTTGCGGCAGATTTCGCGGGAGGCTTCGGGCCAATGCAACCGCCGGATCTGATCGAGAGACAGGATGGTCAGGTTGCGCAGGTCAGTCAACACGGCGATGTCACGGCTTTGTAGTTGCACGGCATTTTTTGTCATTGGTCAGTCATCCATTGGGAACATTCAAATTTACAGTTTTGGTGCAGTTGGTTTGATTGTACAACAACGGAACATGGTTATTCAATAAATTTTGGGGTGGGCCGGCGGCCTGGACGGATAGCAGGACGATTTTGGTGTCGCGGCCAGTGCATCGGAAGCGGGCCAGGATTATCCGGCGGTGCGGTTATATTCTTGCCAAATGTGGCTCTATGGGGTTGGAAACGTCAAATTTCCCGGTCGGTGGGTGGGACGAAAAGTCAATCTTCCCCGGGACGGAAAATACACCCCGGATCAGCGCACCCTCTATACCGGGTTTTGCACCAAAACGGGTATTTTTCGGGGAGAGGGGGGGGACGGCTGGACACCTAAACAGGAATTTTATTACCCCCCCGATACCTGTTTATTTTGTGTATTATTTATGAGGGGGGGGATTTAAATAGTTTGACTGTTCATAGTGTGTATTCTTTACACACTTCGTGACCCGAACTCTATACCCACATCGTAACCCAAATATTGCCTGTGCTATCCTAAAGAGAG
>RFJF01000184.1 GCA_003695455.1 Chloroflexota bacterium | reverse complement strand
GTACTTGTACCATACGGGGGGTTCATTACCACTACATCATATACTTGAGTTAATATTTCCAGTAAGCTTACCGCCTTTTTCACTTCCACTGCGAACATTTGAGCATTTACATCTGCCTCAACCAATGCATTCTTGGCAAAGCGATGCAAATTTTTAACCATCTGGCTCAAAGTGCGGCGGGGCGTCCATTGTTCGCCGCCGGGGGCTTCGGCCAGTGTCATCTGGCGCGGCTTTTGGGGCACGCCGGGCAGGCCTGGCTGCCGTTCTGTCTCCAGTTCAATCGTCGACGGCCGGTAGTCGTCCAGCAGTTGCCGCAGCCGTTCCTCCGGCCGCAGCAGGCTGCCCACCTGGGCAATGTCCTCCATCTCCGTAAACAATTCCCGCCACACCTGCTGCAATTTGGGGTCGTCTTTATACTGCGCTAAAAAGCGTTCGCGCAGGCCGCCGTTCGTCAGCCGGGCGTCGGCGCACACCAGGTTCACCCGGTATTGGGCGCGGTGCTGCGGGTCGGCTTCCCGCTCCGCCACCCGCGCCTTCATATACAGCGCCAGCGCCGCCAACTGCACCGCCCGCAAATCAATGTCCACCCCATACAAATTGTGCGCCAGAATCAGGGCCGGTATCTCGGCGTCCGTCGGCGGCGGCAAAACCGGCTGGCGGTTGGTATAGTCCACGCTCCAGATGGGCCAACCCCGCTCGCGGGCGTCCCGGTACATCGCCTGGAACACCTCAAAGGCATAATAGCCAAAGTGCATCGCCCCGCACGCCGGGTCAATCAGCCGGATTTCGGTCACCGGCTTCGGCTGTCGGCGGGCCGGGGCCTGCGGGTTGTTGATGGGGGAATTGGGGTCGGGCGTAAAGGTGTTCTCGTCGCTTTCAGGCCCGTCGGGGGCGGGCAGCGGCTCCGGCACCAGGTAGTTGCATTTGGCCCGCACCCGCGCCGAATCGGGGTACATCTCCAGCCAGAGGCGGCCCAGCGTGTTATCCACCAGGTATTTCACCACCCAGCGCGGCGTAAAAAACTGGTTGATGACGGCCACCTCAATGGGCAGCTTCGGCTTGCCCCGCTTGCGAATCTTCTCCTTCTCCTCGGCATTGTAAAACTGGTAAATCCAGCCGATGATTTCATCCTCCGCCCACACCTCGGCGGGCAGCCCGTTAATCAGCTCAATGGCACGCCGCAGCGCCGGGTAGCGCGGCCAGACCACGCTGCTCTCCGAATCGGGGTCAAACAGCACCCCAATCATCTCGTCGGTGACGATGCGGCAGGCGGCTTCCAGCATGTCGGGCAGGGCGTCGTCCGCTTTGGCAGCCAACTGGGGGTATTCATGGCGAAAATCACGGTGAAATTGGGAACGGCCGCCGTACTCGACGCGGGTGGTGATCACCTCGTCCATCAAGCCGCGCACTTCCAGGCACTTCAACCCCACCAGCCGGTTCAGGTAGGTAAAAGCCACCTCGCGGATATACCAGCGAGTCGCTTCCCCCCGTTTGATACCCCGCGCCATCTCCACCTCAATAGCGGCGGCCATCCGGGCACGGTCGGCCAGCAGCTGCGCATCCGCTTTGGGGATGCGCGCTTCCGCCAGCCATTCCCGGTTGGTAAACAGCCCGTACCGCTTCAGGACCACCTCAATGTCCTCTTCCAGCAAATGGCGTAAATCTAAAACCAGTTTCTTAATCGCTGTCTTCGTGGCGCGTTCCATAATTCCTATCCTAAGATGACGGTATTGCCTTTGTCTAACTCACGCTGCACCCGCTCCTTCAAAGCTTGCAAGGCGGCCTCCAACTGTGCCGGCGTTTCAATTTTGGTGTCGGGCAGCGCCTGGGTAACTTTGATGTAAACGGGTTTGGCCTGGGGCGCGCCGCCGCTTTTGTCCGGTTTGGTCTGGGCCTGTTTAATCGCGTCTTCCTTCACCTGGACGGCGGCCTGAATCTGGAAATACAGGTCATGCAAATCGGCTGCTTCGCCCACATGGCGGAGGCCGTTTTCCTGCCAGAGTTGGGGCTTGCTCTCGGCGATGTATTGGGTGACGGTGTGCGGAACCTGGCTGCTGAACTGGGCCAACTCGTCCCGAACCTGGCTGTAAACCGTTGTCCGCTGCTTGAACAGGCCGGTATAGGCTGCCTGGTACGCCTGCAGCACCTCCTGGTAGCATTGGTGGTAGTGGGGCCATTTTTCCACCACCTCCCGCCCGGCGGCGATGTGCTGCATGTCGCTGACGCGGTTGGTCACTGCTTCGGCAGCCAGCGCCGGAACCAGGTTGGCGGCGCGGTTGACGGCGTTCAGCAATTCGGCCGCTTTTTGGTAGGCAGGCAGGTGGCCGGCCTGGACGAACTGGGCCACTTTGTCCTGGTAATGCTTGAGCGATTTCAGATCATCATAGCGGGCGATGAAGGCGCGAATGTGGGCCGCCTGGTCGCTTTCGCCCAAAATGGCCGCCAGCAGCGCATCCCCCTGGTAAAAGATGTCGGCCAGCGGCAGCGATACCGCCTGGCAGCGGAGCTTGAGGTCGTGATGCTGGTCGGCCAGCGCGCTCAATTCCCGGCGAATAGTACGGCCGAGGGTGTTGGGGGTGTCATCCACCTTCTGGTCAAAGAGGATGTCCAGGTATTGGCGCGCCTGCTTGCGTTCATCGAGGGAAAGCCCGGCGTCCGGGTCATAGCGGAAAGTTGCCCGGGCAAAGGGGCGGGCTTTGGTGAAACATTCCTGGGCCAGCTTGAGGCTGGCGTCGGTGTACCGCTTGCCTTCATACTCGACAGACAGCAGCCCGGCGCGGAAAAGGGCGGCCAGCAAAATGCGCACCAGGATGGGGTTCCAGCCATAGGGAACGGCCTGGAAATGGTCGGCGATGGCTTTACCGCTGCAATCCAACCCCATGTCTACGCGCCGCTTTAGCTCGGCTTGCAGTTCGCTGATGGCCGGGCTGTGGCTGTTGAGGCGGGGTTCGGCGCCGCTGTCATCCCAAAGCTTCAGGCCGGGTTCGACATCGGGCAGGTTGGCCGGTTTGGCGGTGAGGACGCTCTCGATGCTGCCTTCCACCACCTTGACATCGGCCAGGTGAAACTTGGTGTACACGTGGGGAATGACGCCGGACAGTTCTCGGTTGAAAATAACGTTGAGGCTGGTGGTTTTTCCATCCAGGTTGGTTTCGTCCCCCAGGTGGACGATAACGCCGGAATAAAGGGCGCGGCTGATGGCGGATTGGATACGGCCGCGCAGTGCGCTGATTTCCTTTTCCTTGTCGCGCAAGATACGCCGCTCCTCCTCGGTGAGGTCGCTGCGACGAAAACGGCGCTCGACGACGTTTTGCACCCGGATGTAGCGGCGGAAATCGGGCACCAGGCTGGTGACCGTTACCGGAAGCCAGTAGACGGTTTCGGTTTTGGTCGGACTCAATACGTCCCTGACCGTCTCCGGGTCTACATTGCCAAATTCGACAAAGATAGGGGAGTAAACTTCCAGGGTGATGTCGCCCTGGCCCTGGATTTCTTCTTCGTCGCCGCGCAGACGCACTTTGAAGGCGGCGGTGCCGTTTTTGTAGTTGAGCTGGCCGACGCCGGAAAGGAGGTTGCGCAGCATGGCGCGGGCTTCGCGTCGGATGTCGTTGTTTTTAACATCCTCGCTGGCGATTTCTTCCTCGATGCTGCGTTCGGCGGCGGAGAGGTATTTGTATTGGCCGTCGGCTGCGGAAACGTACCGCTGTTTGACCAGTTCATCCAGGGCGGCTTTGATGTGGCTGCGTGCCTGGGTGAAGTCGGCGGTCATGTCGCCGATGAGCATCCGGGTCAGGTTGTCCAGGTCGGCGGTGAACCAGTCCACATGCTGCAGCAGGAAGAGGGTTTTGAGGACCTGGGCGGGATGAACAGGCCCGGTCCAGGCTGTTTCGGCGACCTTGTTGATGGCACGGCCGTCCTGGCTGGGGATTTCGGTGCCAATCTGGTCATAAATCTCATCTAACCGCACCAAACGGCCGGGATTGGACAGGGCAAAGCCAGTCGCCGGTGATTTCAAAATGGCCTGGGTGACGCCCAACATACTGCGCTCGCCGCCGGTGAGCTTGGTTCCCTGCCCCCCCTTGGCCCGGAGATTGGCAAACGCATCTTGCATCAAATCAAAGTGGTAGGGGAGGAAGGGATAGGTGCGCACAAAGAGGTCGGCGTCGGGCGCGGCGATGGCGCGGCTGGCCTCAGGCCGGGCGATGTCGGCCAGGTTGCCCTGATGTTTTTGGTACAGTTTTTCCAACGCCGGCCGGGCGGTTTCCTTCTTTTTGAGAATGCGCTCCTCCAACACTTTTTCCACATGCTCGGATGTAAGCTTTATTTGGGTATCGAAGCGGTCCAAAATGCGGGCATAATCGGCGCGGCGGCGTTTCACGCCCTCGATGACCTCATCTAACGCTTCTTGGGCTGTGACAATCAGCCAGATGCGGCCGCGCCCCTGGGTGCCGAACTCCTGCACAATGGATTGCAGTTCTAGCAATTTGTCGCCATCATCGCCGATGAACTGGCCGACTTCGTCAATGATAAAAGCCAGGTGCAGCGAACGAGCCGGGTCTTCTTGTTCCTCCTGCTTGATGTAGCCAGTCAATTCACGTGCCAATTCGGCCGGCCCCATGCGAATGCTGTTTTGGATGTCGTCCAGCGCTTTGTCGGCGGCGGCTTCGTTACTATACCGGCCGGGCATGACCCGACACAGCGCCTTAACGATGCTGCTCCGCACCAGAAGGTAATCCTCCCGGACTTCGGGCCAGCTTTCTCCTTCCAACTGTTGGATTTCCTGGCAAAAGGCGTCGTATTGGCCATGCTTGATGAGTTCCATCTCGAAACGGCCGATCCAGGGGGTGCGGCTGAGGCCGCGAAATTCCAGGTATTTGCGGTAGATGATTTCGGAGATGGAATCTTTGTTGATTAAGTCCTGCTCGGCCTTGATTTCAAACATGATGGGGCGGCTGTCAAGGTAGTTACGCAACTGGACGAACAGCCCTTGCAGTTCCCCGGCGTGGGGGCTGCCCTGCACTCGATCCATAAACCACTCCTGGGCGGAACGATTGTCTACAACAGGATTGGCCAGTAGGTAATTGAGCATTTTGGCGAAATGGGATTTACCGGAGCCAAAGAAACCGGAAATCCAGACGCCAACCTTGTCTGTGTCTTCGCCCGATTGGCCGGGGCGGGTTTCCACATACCGCTCTAAAAAGCGAATAAGTTCCTGCTCAATGGCTTGCGTGGGAATATATTCCTTCAACTCTTCCGCCATCTGCTTTTCGCTGATGTCATGCACTTTGATGACGGTGGTGATTTCGCGGTTTATTGGGTAATAAAACAGGTCTTTGATTTTTGACATGGTACATTCCCCTCGGTGATTGGTTCTGTGTTACAAGATGCGCGCCCGGTAGCCGACGTGGGCTTCCCGGTTGAGAAAACTAAGCTTGCCATCCACTTCGCCGCCAGGATAAAACACAACTAATGGAACTAAAACGTGATTTTCCAGGTCGGTCAGCAAATTGGAGACACGGGCAAATGGATAAATACTGACAACGCTGGTCAAGAAAATGATGTTCCGATCGGGATTGTTGTTGAGTTCGGCTGCTTCAGATTTGATTTTCTCCACCAACTGTTTTTCGTAAACGCCGGCAATCATGCGTTGTAGTTCATCGCGGCGCGCCGGGTCGCGGTCCAGTTCAAAAATACGGTCAAGTTGATTTTTCCCGGCGTAGTAATCAAAAATAAAGGCGTTGAGTTTGTATTCGGTTACTTTTAGCTGCCGGGCATTGAGTTTTTCCCTCAGTTGTATTTGTAAGGCGCGCGACTTGTGCTCATCACGCGGGTCGTAAACCAGGATTATGAATGGGACGCCGCTGTGAAGGCGCAGTTGGCTGCGGTGCTGATCGTTGAGCAGCAGGGTTTCTAATTCCTCAAATTTGGCCGATAAGTTCATCAATGACCTCGTTTAAGTCGTGGTAATGAAATGTCAGGTTGTAAATGTCACCAGCTTGCTGGAATGTGATGTATCCGGCGCGGGTGGCTTCTTCCAGCAGCAGGAAAACGTCTCGCTGCTCCAGCAAAAAGAGTTTGAAATCCGGCGATGTGACAATGGCTTTGGCGTTCAGGCCCTGGTCTTTGAGACGGTACAGCACGTAAACGAAGGTGGCTAACGGCAGGTACAGCCGGGCAAAGGCTTTGCGCTGTGTGCCTTCCAGTAGTCCAAAATCGCGGGCAATGGTGAGGTAGTTGCTGGCGACTTTACTTTTGGTTTGCGGCGACCAGCCGTTGATTTCATCGTGGCCTGTGGCGGCCGCCTGGTCGAGCCAATCGAGGATGTCGGATTTGTTGACGGTGGAACGGCCGTTTTGGTAGAGGGTGTACAGGCAGTCGGTGGTCAGGTCGTAGACAATGGGCAAGGAAAGAGCAAGTTCGTAGAACAAGATTAGTTCAACATCTTTGTCCACAGTTGGCTTTTGAGAAAGTTGACCTAAACCTTTTACAACAGAGGTGGGTTTATTAGTCAGGTACCGACGATGAACAATTTCCCAAATAGTGATGCTGTTTCCTTTTGTGGATTTCAGCAAAATATTATTATCAACTACCTGTCTCCTGGCGTCATCGAAAGAGGCTGTGTGAGCGACAGTTTGAAGAATTGTTTTAGTTTCTGGAATTAATGAACTTTTTCCACCTAGTCCACTACTATAACGTCTCATCATCACGTATAAGCTCTTTATTGGCGTATGAATTGCCCCTTAGCACCCAACAAAAAACCGCTGGCTGATTTGCAACTGGTTTGCCGAATCAACAGCGGCTTGGTCTGGTCACAACGAATGGATTGTGGTAATTTTGTTGTGTCCGCGCCGCCGCGATCGGCCGGATCATCATCCCAGATGTTGGGTAACGAGGCAGCGTTACCGGCATGGTGGGATGTTTTTATTTATGTCGGATTATTGTACCGAGAGTAGGTGAAGTTGGCGAGAGGCAATCGTTTACATCGAAAAAAATATCCTGGCAATACAATGTGTAGAACATTCGTTTGGATTCAGATTGACAAGCTCCCTTACGGCCGCTTATAATCAAACAACAATCGCATAGCTTGCCGCGCAATGCCGGGCGGATGCTGCAACACCCACCCGACATCTAACCCACAACCTGCTGGAACAGGTCATGGGCTGCGCTTAGTGTACCAAATCCCCACTCAGGTGAGTAGGGAGGAAGGACATGGGCATAGCCAAATGACGGCCGTTTCTCGATTAGGT
>RFJF01000183.1 GCA_003695455.1 Chloroflexota bacterium | reverse complement strand
GTTTGGCCCGGCCTTCGTAAAATTCAGCAGCGTCGTGGCCCGCGCCCAACTTGTCGTAAAATTTTTGCGCGGCTTCGGGTGAAATGGTTTCTTCAATCATCAAACGTCCCCCGGATTCAGGAGTCAGGAGCCGGGAATCAGGGTGTGCCTGCCCCCAGTTCAAACGCCCGGCGGTAAATTTTTTCGTAGCCTTTTACGTCCATATCGCGCGGGTTGCCGATGGTTTGCGGGTCGTCAAAGGCAATTTGGGCCAGCATTGGGATTTCATCCTGGCTGAAGCCCAGTGCTTGCAGGCTGGGGATTTCCAACTCTTCCGTCAGCCGGATAACAGCCTCGACGGCTTTTTCCGCCGCCTGCCACAGGCTCAACCCGCGCGTGTCCTCGCCCAGCGCCAGCGCGATGCGGGCAAAGCGTTCCGGCTCGCCTTTAAAATTGTACTCCATCACCGGCCCCAGCAATCGAGCGGTAAGCGCGCCGTGGGGCACGTTGTGCACCCCGCCCGCCGACTGGCTCATGGCGTGGGCCGCGCCCGCGCTTTCTGTGCCGTAAGAAAGGCCGGCCAGCATGGCCGCGTGGCTCATCATCATTCGGGCTTCGGCGTTGTGGCCCTGGGCAAAGGCCACCCGCAGGTAGCGAGCCACGTATTCCATAGCCAGCAGGGCCACCGAGTCTGACATGGGCTGGGCGTAGGCGCTGGTGTAACATTCAACGGCGTGAGCCAGCGCGTCCATGCCGGTGCCGGCGGTAACGGCGGGCGGCAGGTTGAAGGTCAGTTCCGGGTCCAGCAGGGCCACCCACGCCCCAATCAGCGGCGTGCCGCCCACGTTGAATTTGATTTTGCGCTCCGGGTCGGTAATCACGGCCCACAGGGTGACTTCGCTGCCGGTGCCGGCGGTGGTGGGTATGCAGATGGTGGGCGGGATGCGTTGTTTGATGGGTTGGGGGTCGGCCCATTCGTAATCCAGAATGGAGCCGCCGTTGCTGACCACCACCCCCACCGATTTGGCGGTGTCCATTGAACTGCCGCCGCCCAGCCCGATGATGCCGTCGCACTGCTCCTGGGTGTAAAATGCGGCGGCGCGGTCAATCAGGCCGATGGGCGGGTTGGCCGCCACAGAATCAAACACGGCAAAATCCATTTTTGCCGCCTTGAGCGGCGCGGCGGTTTGCTCCAGAATACCGGCCTGCACAATGCCGGGGTCGGTGACCAGCAGGGGTTTTTTCATCCCCAGCGCTCTGGCCTGTTCGGCCAGACTTTTGACCGAACCCAGCCCGTGTTTCATCACCGTTGGAATTTCAAAACTGCGAATGTTCATCGTTGAACCTCCTGAAAAAGAAATGTAGTTTGGACGGTGCAGACAGCCTGCAATTGTTGCGCCAGAGTTTAGGCGTCAAACGTGTTTGATGCAAGTTGCATGCTGTGCGGCGCAACGTTGTGTTGTGGGGCGTGGTTCATTTGCGCACTGCGTCATCTTTATAAATTCCGTACGGTTTTTGCAGCCTGCGTGTTGCGTATTGCGTGTTACGGCACACGAAACACGCAACACGCTCCATGTACTGGGTCAACAAGACAGGTCAATTTGTAAAGCTGTTCTCCAGGATATGTGAACCACACCTGTTGTGGAATTTGAGAGACGGTTACAGAAAAAGGTAGGAGTCCAAAACTATAATTTTGGACTCCAAAAATGTTATTTTTTGGGTGTTTTGGGCCGGTTGCTACCGGCTGGTCTGTTGCGTCACCGTTTTTTGGCTGACGGCGCTGAGCGCCTGTTCCAAATCGCCGATGATGTCGGCGGGGTGTTCTGCGCCCACGCTCAGCCGCACCAGATTGCCCGGCACGCCGGCCAGCGTGCGGCCTTCTTCGCCCTGCTGCTGGTGGGTGGAAATGGCCGGAATGGTGGCCACCGTTTTGATGCGCCCCAAATCGGTGGCGCGCCAAATCATTTGCAGGTGATCGAACATGGTGCGGGTGGCTGCCACGCCGCCCTTCACGGTGAAGCCCATCAGGTGGCTGAAACGGTTGATGGGCGAGCCATACTCTTCCTCGCTGTCAACCAGCCACATATATTTTTGGGCGATGTCGTGTTCTGGCGTACCGGGCAGGCCGGGGTAGAAGACCGCTTCCACGCCGGGGTGTTGGCTCAAGAACTGGGCTACCTGCAGGGCGTTGCTGCTCATCACATCGAGTTTGCTGCGCAGGGTGCGCAGATCGTTCAAAATCATCAGCGAGCTGAAGGGGCTGAGGCCGGGGCCGTGGTCGCGGTAGGGCAGCAGCTTGACGTACATGGCAAAGTTATGCCGCAGTTCGTCCGGGCCAACCCGGCTGGGGATGCCGTGCCGGGCGATGACCGCCCCGGCAATGGCAAAGCCGCTGGTGGTCATTGCTTTGCTGAGCGAATGAACCACAATGTCTGCGCCGTGTTGCAGCGGGCGCATCAGCGCCGGCGTGGCGATGGTGGAGTCAACAATCAGTGGGATGCCGTGCTGGTGGGCCAGCCCGGCCACGGCGGCAATATCGAACATGCCCAGGCTGGGGTTGCTGGGCATTTCGCCAAAGACAAAGCGGGTGTTTTGGTCAATGTTGGCTGCCCACTCGTCCAGGTTGAGGGGGTCGCGCACCCAGCGCAGCTCTGCGCCGCGCTCGCGGGCGTAGCGCTCGCTGAACAGCATAAATGTGCCGCCGTAACATTTGGCGCTGGCTACAAAATTGATGGGTGCATCGCCGTCCCGTTCCAGAAACGGGTTGGTAGCCATGAACACCGCTGACATCCCGGACGAGGTGACAATGGCGCTCACATCGCCGTTGTAGCCGTAGCCTTCCAGCAGGGCCAGCGTTTCTTCCAGATAACCCTGGGTGGGGTTGGCAATGCGGCTGTAGGTCCAACTGGGCATCAGGTAAGCCAGCGATGCTTCCATGTGGTCGCTGTTTTCAAAATGCTGGGCCGGGCTGAGGTAGGCCGGTTCGATGATGCTGCCCTGGTTGCTCAACGCGGCCTGCATGTTGTAGATGCCGTGAACCGCAATCGTATCGAACTTTTTGCCGCGCATCATGGCGCGCTGTGCCTTGACGGCGGCAGACATGGTTTTGCCTTTTTCAACGTACTGCTGTACGCCGTCGGAATAATTTTGTTGGGTCATTTTTTCCTCCTCAAATTTGTCATTTGTCATTGGTAATTGTTTACAGGTTGAGGCAGACCACCTTCGGTTCGGTCATTTCCTCAATCGCAAAGCGAACGCCCTCTCGGCCCAACCCGGAGCCTTTTTTGCCGCCAAACGGCATGGCGTCAATGCGATAGTCGGTGCTGTCGTTGACCATTACCCCGCCGGCTTGCAGTTGGGCAATGGCGCTGAAGGCCGTTTGCAAATTGGTGGTGAAAATGCCGGCCTGCAAGCCGTAATCCACGGCGTTGGCCCGCTGAATGGCCTCGTCAAGCGTGTTGAAGCGGTAGACAATGGTCACCGGGCCGTACACCTCCTCGCGGGCCAGCGCGCAGGAATCGGGCAGATCGGCCAGTACGGTGGGCGCAAAAAAGGTGCCGCTGCGCTCGCCGCCGGTGAGCAGGGTTGCGCCCGCCGCCAGCGCTTCGTCTACCATTTGCTCCACGCGCAGGGCGGCGGCTTCGTTGATGAGCGGCCCCATATCGGTGGCCTCATCCAGCTTGTTCCCCACCCGATACGCCTCGGCGGCGGCCACAAAACGGGGCACAAAATCGTCGTAAATATCGGCGTGAACCAGCAATCGCTGGACGTGCAGGCAGTTTTGGCCGGCGGCCCAGAACGCTCCGCTGACGTTGCTTTCCACGGCCAGTTCAAGGTTGGCGTCAGCCATGACAATCACCGGGCAGTTGCTGCCCAGTTCCATCCCGATTTTTTTCAACCCGGCCTGGTGGGCAATGGCTTCGCCCACTTCTGTGCCGCCGGTGAAGGAAATCATCCGCACCCGGGGGTCGGTGACCAGCACGCGGCCCACGTGGCGGCCTTCGCCGGTGATAACTTGCAGCAGCCCGGCGGGAATACCGGCGTGGTGGAACGCCTGCGCCAGCTTGAGCGCGCTGAGCGGAGTTTTTGAATCGGGCTTGACAATGATGGCGTTGCCGGCGGCAATGGCCGGGCCAACCTTGTGCGCCACCAGATTTAGC
>RFJF01000182.1 GCA_003695455.1 Chloroflexota bacterium | reverse complement strand
CGTCTCGGCCGGGGAGCCGCCGGAGGCCAGCTTTGATGATTTTCCCCGGCCCGATGGGTTGGGCGCGCGGGCAATTCAGCGCGAGCGCCGCTGCATGTCTTACGGCCCCGGCGCAATTGATATTCATCCGGCCAAAAAACAGGCCGGCGCCACGGCGCTGGCCTGCTGGCCGCTGGTGGTGGGGCACGAAGCCGTGGGCGCGCTCTACGTGTATCGCTGCGATTCGCGCCGCTTTTCAGACACCGAATTGCTGATTCTGGACAACTTTGTGCAATTTGCCGCCATTGCCATTCACGATGGCCGCAAAACCGGCGGGCTGAGCCGGGCGCTGGGCCGCAAAGTGCGCCAGCTTGAAACGCTCAACCGCGCCTCAAACCTGATTAGCAGCCGCACCAATCTGGAAGAAACGCTGCAGGAAATCCTGTTTATCGGCCTGGATTTGACTGCCGCCCAGTACGGCAGTTTTGAAACATTTGACCGGCGACGCAACCTGCTGGTCACGCGGGCGCTGGCCGGCAGCAAAGAGCCGCCGGGCAGCGAGCCGCCGCTGCCGGTGGATGAATTGAGCGTGGTGGGCTGGGCGGCCCTGCATCGCCAATCGGTGCGGATTGATGACATCCGCCGCCCGCCGTGGCGCAATATTTACCACCGGCTGCCGGTAGAGCGCGATATGCGCTCGGAATTGGTGGTACCCATTTTTGGAACCGGCGGGGCGCTGGAGGGCATTTTAAACATAGAAAGCCCCCAACCCAACGCCTTTTCCGAACGCGACCGGCAACTGCTCGAATCGTTGGGTGTGCATGCGGGCCACGCCATTCAGGAAATTCGATTGCTGGATGCCCTGCAGGATATTGCGGAACATTTGCTCAACACCGACGGCGACGCGCTGCTCAAGTTGATTGTTGACCGGGCCTGCGACCTGATTAACGTGTCCGATGGCTCGATCTGGCTGGTGTCTGCCCCGGACACGCTGGTTCTGCGCCAATCTACAGACCCCACCCGCCACGGCGAAACACTATCGCTGCAAAACAGCTTCACCGGGCAGGCGGTGCGCCTGCGCCGGCCCATTGCCATTGATGATGTGCGCCTCAATCCCAATTTTATGCGCCCGGAACTGGCTCAGGAGCGGGGCTGGGTTTCGGCAATTGTGGTGCCGCTGCTGGCCTCTAAAGATGATGCGCTGCCGGTGGGCAGCTTTGCGCTGTATGCTCCGGAATTGCGGGATTTTTCTGACTGGGATAAAAAGTTGCTCACGGTGCTGGCTAATCACGCCGCTGTTGCCATTAGAGACGCCGAACAGTTGCGCCTGCTCCAGCAGGCCCGCGAACGGCAGGCCACAGCCGAAACCATTGCCGCCGTGGGCGATGTGGCGGCCAATCTGCTGCACCAGCTTAACAACAAATTCGGAGCCATTTCGGTGCGGGTGCAGGGCATTGAGGCCAAATGCCCGGAAGCGCTCGAAGCGTGGCCTTATTTACAAAAAAGCCTCGGCCAAATTTCGGCCAGCGTCAGGCAGGCTCAATCCATTGTGCATGATTCAATGGCGCCGTTGCAGCCGCTTAAACCGCAACCCGTGCAGGTGGCCGATTGCCTGCGCAACGCCTTAAATCGAGCTAATTTGCCGGAAACTGTTGTGGCAGAACAGCGCGGTCTGGTAGATTTGCCGCCGGTGCGGGCCGCCGGCAAACAACTGGAAATGGTATTTTATAATTTGATTGACAACGCCCAACAAGCGATGGGCGGAACCGGCACGCTGACCATTTCCGGGGTAGTGGACGGCGATTGTGTGGCTGTTTCTGTGGCCGATACCGGCGTGGGGATTCCGCCGGAGCGGCAGGCTGCCATTTTTGAGCTGGCCTCGGCGGCAACCAACCGCCGCACCGGGCGGCTGAGTTTTGGGTTGTGGTGGGTTAAAACATTTGTTGACCGCTTTGGCGGGCGGATTGAGGTAGACAGCAAGCCGGGACAGGGCAGCACTTTCACCGTGTGGCTGCCCATCGAAAGGAATGCGTAAGTTGACCAAACCGTTTATTTTGATTGTGGAAGATGACCCTGTTTGGCAGGAGTTGCTGACTGAAATTGTGGCCGATGCCGGCTTCAACCCGGTGCTGGTTGATTCGTTCCGCGCTGCGGACGAGGCGCTGCAAACGCGGGCATTTGTGCTGGCGGTAGTGGATATTTCGCTCTCTTTGCCGGACCACGATGACCGGGGCGGCGTGCAGGTGCTCAAAGCCATCCGCCGTTTGCCGGCAAAGCTGCCGGCAGTGGTTGTTACCGGCTACGCCACGGTTGAACTGGCCGTTGAAACGCTGGCCGAGTTGAACGCCCGCCATTTTTTTCGCAAAGAAGAATTTGACCGCCGTAAATTTATTGAGGTGGTGCAAAAGGAGATTGCCGCCACCGGCCCCATCACCCTGCTCAGCGAGCGCGAACGCGAGGTGTTACAGTTGATGAGCCAGGGGCTGACCAACAAGCAAATTGCGGAGGCGTTGATGGTCAGCGTGAATACTGTCAAAAAACATTCGCAGAATATTTTTACCAAACTGAATGTGGAATCGCGCGCGGCGGCTGTGGCCCGGATTATGGCCACTGGTGATTGACCAACCGCCGCTGGTTACATTGACAGGTGCTGTTTAGTCAAAAGTTTGTACTTTGTGCAAGAAAATTATGTGCAGCCGGGAAGTAAGGAGTACGGATTAAGAAGTAATGGCCTACTCCGTACTCCCTACTCCATTTCCGGTTCTCGCCTGTCCGGGTTGAAATTAACAAGATTTATAAGACTCCGATTG
>RFJF01000181.1 GCA_003695455.1 Chloroflexota bacterium | reverse complement strand
TTTTGGCCGGGGCGCAGCAGGCCGGTCAAATCGAACTCGGCGGGCAGGCGGCTGCCCTGGCTGTAGCCCACTTTTTGGCCGTTAACCCACAGGTAAAACGCCGATTCCACACCTTCGAAGCTGATGAAAATCTGGCGGTCTGCCCATTCCGGCGGAATGGTGAAGCTGTGCCGGTAGAGGCCGGTGGGGTTATCGGCGGGCACAAAGGGCGGGTTGGGCGGAAAGGGCATTTTGACGTTGGTATAAATGGGTTTGTCGTGGCCGTGGAGCATCCAGTTGGAGGGAACGGGCAGGGAATCCCAGCCGGAGTCGTCAAAATCAGGCGCAAAAAAATTGGCGGGCGCAGCGTGGGGGCTGCCCACCAGGCTGAATTTCCAATCGCCGTTGAGCACCAGCCGCCACGGCGAGCGCTCCGGGTCGCGGGCCAGCGCATCGGCCTCGGTGGCGTAGGGGACGAGGGGGGCGTGGCCCGGCAGTTTGTTGATGCCGGTGATTTGCGGATTTTCCCAATCGTTGGGGATGTGGTTTGGCATGTTGCTCCTTTGAAAGCAGGATTCAGGAGTCGGGAGTCAGGATTCAGACGGGTGACTCTGTGACTCTGCTTCTCTTATAAATTACGCAATTGAAAAAAACAAATCACGAATGCCACTAATGGATGAATATCACGAATAAAATCTTTAAAAATTCGTATATTCGTGTCATTCGTGATTAAAATTTTTAAGTATGGTCTTGAACCGCGTAAGTCTGACTCTGTTACCCTGCGACTTTGTTACCCTGTTCTATTTTCCGGACCCCAACGTCAACCCGCCGATGAAGTAGCGCTGGAGGAAGAGAAATACCAGCAGCGTGGGCAGGGTGGCAATCAGCGCGCCGGCCACAATCAGCGGCCAGTTGGTGATGAATTGCCCCTGCAAGGTAGACAGGCCGGCGGTCACCGGTTTGAGTGAGTCATCTTGCAGCAGGATGATGGCCCACAAGTAATCGTTGAAAATCCAGGTAAATTCCAGCGTAGAAATAGCGGCGATGGCCGGCACGGTCAGCGGCATCACAATTTTCCAGTAAATGCCCCACTCGCTGGCGCCGTCAATGCGGGCGGCATCCATAATATCACCGGGCAGGGTTTTCATAAAATTGCGCAGCACAAACGTGCAGAACCCCAACTGAAAGGCAATGTGGATCATAATGACCCCCCAGTAGGTGTTGTACAGCCCCAGGGTGTTGCTCAGAATAAAGACCGGCAGCAACAAAATCTGGAAGGGCAGCATGGTGCCGGCCACGTACATAAAATAGAGCAACCGGTTGCCGGGGAATTTGTAGCGGGCCAGGGCAAACGCCGATAGTGACGACAGGAAAATGGCTCCGGCCAACGCCGGAATGGTGATGATGAAACTGTTGAGCAGGTAGCGGTTGACGTTGCCCTGCGTCCACGCCTGCGGATAGTTTTCCAGCGTAATGTGTTGCGGAATGCTGAACACGCCGTTCAGGCTTAAATCATCCTGAGTGCGCAGCGAGGTGACAATGGCGCTGAAAAAGGGCATCATGTAAGTCAGGGTAAAGACAATCAGCGCAATGTAGAGAATAATGCGCCACCAGTTTTGCTTTTTGGGGCGAGAAATATTAACGGGTTGGGTCACGGGTAATGTTTGTGAATCGGTTGCCATTGCTCTGCTCCTAATACTCCATCTCATCTCTCATTACGCGGGTCAGGTAGGCAACAATGAACACCAGACTGATGGCAAACAGCACTACCGCCGTGGCTGCGCCCAACCCCATTTTGTAATTGTTAAAAGCCTGAATATACATCAACACCGCCAGCACGCTGGATGCGTTGGCCGGGCCGCCGCGAGTCATCACCCACACCAGGTCAAACGAGCGCAGCGAATCGATGATGGAAATGACAACCACAATGGTTGTTACCGGCGCCAGCAGCGGAAAGGTAATCTTCCAGAATTTTTGCCAGGCGGTAGCTCCGTCTACCGTGGCGGCCTCAAGTAGCAGCGGGTCCACGTTTTTGAGGCCGGCTACGTACAAAATCATAATGTAGCCCACCTGCCGCCAGGCCGCCGCAAAAATAATGGCCCAAATAACCAGTTGTTTGTCAGCCAGCCAGGCCGGCGGGTCGGTAAAACCCAACTGGATCAGAAATGAGTTGATCAACCCCGCGCGGGGATTGTAAACGCCGTAATTCCACAGCAGGGCAATTACCGGCAGCGATAAAATCTGCGGTAAAAAGATACCCAGCTTGAAAAAGCGGTCGCCGCGAATGTTGTTGTTGAGCAAAATAGCCAGCCCCAGCCCAATGGCTACCGGAATAGTGATAAACACCAGCAGCCACTTGAGGTTGTTGACCAGCGAATATTCAAACGCCGAGGGCACACGCTTGCCCAGACTGTTAAACAACGAACTGAAGTTTTTTAGCCCAATATATTTGGCTTCCGGCGAAATCCCGTCCCAATTGGTGGTGCTCAAATAAAAAGTGTAGAGCATGGGCAGGATAATCCAGATGAGGTAAATCAGCAGGGGGCCAAGCAAAAAAAGGTAGGGCGTCCAGTTAATTTTGCGTTTTTTGCGGGGCAGCGGCGGCGATGACACGGCCATAATTGTCTCCTTGCGTTAAATGCGTTGCGTGTTCCGTGTTGCGTGCTGCGTGACATCAGGAAGGTGAACACGCAATACGCAACACGCAATACAAACCCGGCGGCCAGCAGCTTGTTTCTGCCACTGACCGCCGGTACATTACCGTGGTTTATTGTTCAGCAAATACTTCCTGGCGGGTGGCTTCCAGGTCGGTCAGAATGTCATCAATGGCGGCGGGGTCATCCCAGAAGGCCATTATGCCATTCATGCCGGCGTCGGCCATTTCCGGGGTGGTGTCGCGGTCATAGAATTGCAGAACCAGGTCGGCGCCCTGAATCAGTTCGATGCCTTTGAGCTGCTGTTCATTGAACAGGCTGGAGTCAACATCCGGGTTGACCGGCAGGCGGCCCAGTTCTTTGACCATCACGGTTTGGGCTTCTACGCCGCCCATAAATTTGAGGAACTCCTTGCCTCCATCCGGGTTTTGGGCGTTAACGGACATAAAGAAGCCGTCGGTGGGGGCGTCTTCGCCAATGGGCTGGTTGGGGTCAATAATGGGGAAGCGGAAGAAGTCCAGGTCATCTTTCACATCGTCGGCCACGCTGTCGGTGATGAACTGGCCCATCAGGTACATGGCGGCCTCGCCCTGGTTCAGTGGGTCAATGGCTTCCTGCCAACTGTAGGCGGCGGCGTTATCAATAAAGCATTTATGGTCAAACAGTTCTGTCCATTTTTCAAAGACGGCTTTTACGCGCGGGTCATCGTAGCTTTCTTTGCCCAACATCAGGTTCAGGTGAAATTCCGGCCCGTTGAGGCGCATGTTAATGTAATCAAACCAGGCGGCGGCGGTCCAGCGGAATTTGGTGCCAATGGTAATGGGGATGATGCCGGCGTCGTTCAGGGTGTCGCAGGCGGTCAGCAGGTCATCCCAGGTTTCGGGCGGGGTAATACCGTTTTCTTCAAAGATTGACTTGCGGTAGAACATGGCCCACCAATACCAACTGCTGGGTAAAAAGTATTGCTTGCCATCTACCGAAGACATGGCCTTGAAGCCTTTGGGGTAGTTTTCGCTCCAGCCGGCGTCATCCCAGACATCGCTGATGTCCATAATCAGGCCTTTGTCAATGAAGAAGCGGGCGCGGTTACCGGCAAACCAGGTCATCACATCGGGGGCCGGGTCTGCCACCAGATAAGCGCGAATGGCCTGTTTGAAATCTTCGTGGTTTACCACCGAGTAGTCCAGCGGGGTGTCGGGGTGCTGTTCGTTGAACATTTGCACCAACATTTCGTCAACGCGGCGCGGTTCGGGGTCGCTGTTGTAGCTGTTGTAAATAATGGGGCGGACAGCTTTGACAACTTCTTTTTCAACTTCAACAGTTTCAACTACTTTTACTTCTTTTTCAACTTCAACGGTTTCAACTACTTTTACTTCTTTTTGAACCTCTTTTTCTACCACCACGGTTTCAACTACCGTAACGGTTTCCGGTGTGGGCTGTGCGCCGCAGGCGGCAATAGCGGCCATCACGGCCATGCTCATCAACAGCACCAGTGCTTTTGAGATTTTACTCATTGTTTCTCGCTCCTTGGCAATTAGTAAAAATTTTTTGAGTAGATTAAAAACTTGGCTGATTAACTATGGTTTCACGGATTGCCCGATTATTGGGAGTTGCCGGTCATCACCTCCTTTGCGGTAAATAACTGTTTATGTTGATTGTCTGATAATTAACTCTGCGGGGAGCACCACTTTGGCAGTGGTCACGGCCTCGCCGTTGATGAGTTGAAACAACATCCGGGCGGCCATGCGGCCAACTTCTTTGCTGGGCTGGCGAACTGTGGTCAGTGGCGGGTCAAAATCGGCGGCAATGGGGATATCATCAAAGCCCACCACGGCCACATCTTCCGGCACGCGCAACCCGGCGGCACGGATGGCATGAATAGCGCCAATGGCCATGCGGTCATTCAGCGCAAAAATGGCGGTGGGTGGGTTGGGTTGGGCCAGCAGTTGGCGGGCGGCGGCTTGCCCGCTGGCACGGGTGTAATCGCCGTAGACCATCAGTGCCGGCTCAAATGGAATGTCTGCCTCGGCAAGCACCTGCCGGTATCCTGCCAGCCGTTCTTCCGAAGCCACCACCGCGCCGGTTAGCGGCCCGTTAATCAGCCCAATGCGGCGGTGGCCCTGTTCCAGCAGATGCCGAACGGCGCGACGCGCGCCTTCGCGGTCATTGGCGTGAACAGTGTACGGACTGGAGGTGGCTTCGCCGTAGCCCAACCCCACAAACGGGTAATCTTGCCCGGCCAGCAATTCGCCGCCGGCTTTGCCGCTGGCGGTTTCGATGACCAGTGCGCCGTCGGCAAACTGGTTGCGCACAAAACGCTCGTAGGCTTCCAGCCCTGAGCCGGAATCACCGGCGGTAGAGAGCAGCACGTTGTATCCGTGGGCATTGGCTTCGGCGTCAATGCCGCTGATTTGGGCCAGCAAATGGGGATCTCTGAATAAATAGTCGGCAGTGTAGGGGATAATCAGGCCGATGATGAAAAAGCGGCGGCGGGGCAGGCTGCGGGCAGCCAGGCTGGGGCGGTAGCCCAGCGATTCGATGGCCTGTTCAACGCGGCCGCGCGTAGAGTCGGTAACGCCGGGCTGGTTGTTGATGACTCGGGAGACAGTCTGGTAGGATACTCCGGCCAGGGCGGCAACATCTTTGATTGTGGCTCGCTTCTTTGACGTAACCAACGGCGTTTTCCGGGTAAAAACTATCTAAATTTTGCGCCAATGTTCAAGAATCTTGTGAACGTTCACGTGAACGTTCACATATTAGCACAGCGGCAGATATTTTGTCAAATCCCAATATTGATTTTGACGGATTAGTCGTTGTCGGGGGCAAACGGGGAGACGTGCAGGGTGGATTCGTTGCGCAGGGTGACCATGCCGGGCGGCGCGCCTTTGATGGCCCGCACATATTTTTTTACGGTCACGTCAACATCTACTGCCGTATCGTGCCGGGCTTTGGAGTACCACGCCGCCACGCCGGCGGCCCACAGCACATCTTCTTCTGTGGGCAGCCCCTGTGCGGTGGGAATGATGACGTGCGCGCCGGGTACGCCGCGCGCGTGCAGCCACAGATCGTCAGGTTTGGCCCGATTAAAGGTGAGGTGCGCGTTTTGCAGTGAATTTTTGCCTACCCAAACGGTGGCGCCGTCCGGGGCGGTCAATCGCAGGTAGTTGCTGACGGCTTGCTGTTTTTGCTTTTTTTTGCCCTGCCGGGCGCGGGTGTGCCCGGCATCGGCCAGCGCGGAGGCCACGGCATCAATGTCCGGCCGGTTTTCGGCCATGGCCAAATCCTGCTCAAGCTGGTCAAGGTAGCGGCTTTCCTGCTCAATCTTTTTGAGCTGGGTGGGAATTTCCTGCCCGGCGCGCTGCGCTTTGCGATAGCGGCTGAAATATTGCTGCGCGTTTTCGCTGGCAGACAGCGACGCGTCCAGCGCAATGCGGGTGGGTGATTCGCCGGGGAGCCAGTCAACCAGCAACTCGGTTTGGCCGGGTGTAATCTGGTGGGCGCAAGCCAGAATCATTTCCCCGTATTGTTTCAACGCATCGGGGTTGGCCTGCGCGGCGGCATCCTCTTCCAGTTTTTGGCGGCGGCGCTCCAATCGCTGGCGAGCCTGGTCAATGGCTTGCTGCAGCGGCGCTTTGGCGGCGGCGTAGCCGGCGGCGGCATCGGCAAAATAGATTTCTACGGCCTCTGACAGGGTGGCAACGGGTTGGGAGCGCGGCAGGTGGGTGAGCGGGTAGGGGGCAAAAGCCTGCGGCCCGCCGGCGTCATCTACAGCCAGCACGGGCTGCCAGTCGCCCGTTTCCAGCCGGGCAAACAGGGTGTGAAAGGCATTCAGCAGCGGCGAAAGCTGCCGGATTTGGCCGACCGGCGTTTTGACGCTGCCGGTGGCGCGAAACACCACCTCGCGGGCCAGCAGGGGGCTGACCCCGGTTACCACCTGCGGCAGCAGGCGGGCCAGCGGCATATTTGCCGAGGCTTCGTCCAGTTCCCGGCGCAGGGTGTACTCGGTCAGTTCGTTAGGGCGGAGTTTGTCCTGGGGCGGCGGGGGCTGGTAGGGCTGGTTGGGCAGAAGCAGACGCCGTCCGGGACGAACGGTGGCTTTGGGCAATCGGGCCACGCCCAAAATAATTTGCTGCGGGTCGAGCAAAATCAGGTTGCTGCGCGTGCCCAGCAGTTCCACGGCCAGGGTGGTGGGCTGGAGCGGGCCGGTAAATTGCAGGTAGAGGATGCGCTCAAAGGGGGGCTGTTCAACCCCAACCAGCCGGGCGCCGCGCATATATTTACGCAGCACCAGCATCAGCGGGGTGTTGTTGCCAACGCCGCGCCGGCTTTTGTCCAGCGAAAGGTGCAGGCGCGGGGCTTGCGGCTCGGCGGACACGGTCAGGTAGTGGCGGGTGGGGTGAACAAAAATCTCAAAGCCAAAAGTGAGCGAGTTGATTTGGGCCACGCGCTGCACCCGACCGTTGAGCAGCGATTGGCGCAGTTCGGCGGCCATGGCGGCAATTGAAAAGGTGTCAAAACTCATGGCAATCTCACTCGGCGGCTATGGCCAGCTTTTCGGCAAAATCTTCTACGGTGTCGTTGCCCCGAATGCGCACGCGGGGCATTTCAAAGCGATCTGTGTAGGTGTGGTCCCCGCCCCACTCGGTGGTAACGGCGCTCCAGAAATTGGCCGATGCCACCACCTTTTGGGCCAGTTCATCGTATCGGCCGGAGGGGTAGCAGAAGGCGTGCACCGGTTCGCCAATCCGTTCCTCAATGGCTTCTTTGGAGCCGAGGATTTCGTACACCAGAAAATCCACGTCGCGGTTGGTCAGGTCTGAGTGGCGGTAACTGTGCGAGCCAAACTCCATGCCGGCCCGGTGCATTTCTTTTACCATATCCCAGGTGAGAAAATTGATGTTGTTTTCATCAATCACCTGAGTGAACACGTAAAACGTGGCGCTGTAACCGTATTTTTTGAGCAGCGGAAAGGCGTTCTGGTACTGGTCGCGGTAGCCGTCGTCAAAAGTGATGACCACCGGTTTGGCCGGCAGGGGCGTATTTTGGGCCAGGGCGTAGCTCAGTTGGGCCATCGAAATGGTTTGGAAGCCTTCGGCGCGCAGGTAGGCCAGTTGGGCCTCAAACTGTTCCGGGCTGACGGACAAATCGCGGCGGATGGCGTCGGCATCGGCGGGCGGGGCCGAGAGATAGTGGTACATTAAAATGGGTACGGTGACGGCGTAACCGTTGGGCGTGTTGGGCGTGGGCATGGGGATGGGCGTTGGCGTGGCGGTAGCC
>RFJF01000180.1 GCA_003695455.1 Chloroflexota bacterium | reverse complement strand
TCGACCTCAGACCAGTCGTTGCCTCGATTCTACCACATCCTGCACCCATTTTCATTCTCGTTGTCGTCCCAAAGGGACTGTCCGACTCCTCTGAAAATACGGTAGACACTGCTTATTTTCGCGCCCGCCGCAGACGGGGGTCGAGCACGTCCCGCAGCCAATCGCCCAGCAAATTGAAGGCCAGTGCGGTGATGACAATGGCAACGCCGGGCCAGGTGGCAATCCAGGGGTAGATCGTTAGATATTGCCGGCCTACTTGCAGCATGTTACCCCAACTGGGCACGCTGGGCGGCACACTCAACCCCAAAAAGCTGAGTCCGGCTTCGTAAAAAATCATGGCCGACATTTCAAACGTGGCCAGCGTAATCAGGGGGCCAATCAGATTGGGCAGAATGTGGTCAAACAGAATACGGCTTGTGCCGGCCCCGGCGCTCGTGGCCGATTCCACGTAGCCCGATTCGCGGATGCGCAGCACCTCGCCGCGGGTTACACGGGCAAAAATGGGAGAATCGGTGATGCCAAAAATCAGGATGACGTTAATCAGGCTGCGGCCCAGAATGGCGGCTACCACCACCACAAACACCAGGTAGGGAATAGCCAAAAAAATGTTGACCACGCCCATAATTACGCTGTCTGCGCGCCCGCCTTTGTAACCGGCAACCAGTCCGGCCACCAGCCCCAGCGTGCCGGCAATGAGTACCCCAAAAAATCCAACGGTGAGCGAAACCCGCGTGCCAAAAATAATCCGGCTGAACATATCGCGGCCCAGCGTATCTGTGCCCAGCGGGTACTCCCAGCTTCCGCCTTCTTGCCAGGCCGGCGGCTGTTTGGCGGCGCGCAAATTTTGTTTGAGCGGATCGTGGGGGGCTATCACCGGGGCAAAAATTGCGGTGAACACAATCAGTACAAACAAAATCATGCCGATCATCCCTCCCCGGTCACGTTTGAGCAGGCGGCCAATGTAGGCCAGGCGTTTCTGGAGGGTTTGTTCTTCAAACTTGTCAAAATCAACAGGGGGGACTGCTGCTGTCATAATTTTTCTCCGCGTCAGAGCGTTGAACCCGGTTTGTTGCGCTGTTTTAGCTGCTGTACCGGATTCTGGGGTCTATCAGGGCGTAGGCCACATCGGTGAGCAGGGTCAGGGCAATCACAAAAAAGCTAATGAAAAAGGCGATGGCCTGCACCAGCGGAAAATCACGGCCATCAACGGCCTGCTGCAACAAATTGCCCAGGCCCGGCCAGGAAAAAATTGTCTCGATGTAGATGGAGCCGCCCAGCAGATAGCTGTACTGAATGCTGATAACGCTGACCAGCGCCAGCGACGCGTTTCTGAACACGTGCCGCGCCCCGATTTTGAATTGGGAGATACCTTTACTGCGGGCGGTGCGGATATAATCTTCGTTCCTGATCTCCAGCACGGCCGAGCGGGTGAGCCGCACCAGTTGGCCCATACTGCCAAAGCCCAACGCAACGGCCGGCAGCACCACAGAAATGGCGCTATCCCGGCCAAATGATGGAAACCAGCCCAAATTAACGGCAAAAATAAGAATCAAAATGAGCGCCAGCCAGAAATTGGGAATAGTCTGCCCCAGCAGGCCCAGCGCCCGCCCCAGCGAATCCATGGCGCTGCCGGGGTTAGAACCGCCAATAATTCCAATTGGAACGGCAATCACAATGGCAAACAACAGCGCCGTGGTTGCCAGATAAAACGTTGCCGGCAAACGCTCCAGAATAAGGTCAAGCGCCGGCTGCCGAAAATGCAGAGAGTTGCCAAAATCACCCCGGAGAATATCTCCGGCAAAATCAAGAAACTGAATTGGCAGGGGACGGTTGAAACCCATCGCCTCTCGAAAGGCTTCCCGCTGTTCGGCCGGCGCCTCTTTGGCCACCATCAGCGAGGTTGGATCGCCGGTGAGGCGCACCAGAAAAAAGACAACAACCAAAACGCCAAATAAAAGAAAGATTGATTGGATAACGCGGCTCAGCAAATATCTTTGCATTAATACCCCCTTTCAAAATGAAAACCTGACAGGTCGTAAAGACCTGTCAGGTTTTGGTGATACTATTCTGCCCCGGCGAGGAAAACTTCTTTCAGGAAGTAATCTTCGGCGGCGCGGGGTTTGTAATTTTGCACGGCGGTGTTGATGGCTTCAAAGGTGTTGGGTTCGTACAGGTAGACAAAGGGCGGGTCATCGTACATCAGTTGGTGAAGTTCACTGTACAGCTTGGCGCGGGCCTCGTCGTCAACGGTGGAGCTGATTTTATCGATGTAGTCCTGAAGTTCCGAGGTGTTCCAGGCCGCGTAGCTGGCATCGGCGCCCAGCGCGCCTTCCAGGCGGTTGAGTGCTTCGCCGTCGGTGGTTGACCAGCTATCACCAAAGAGCGGCGGCAATTCTTTGTTGGCTTCCAGATCCCAGTATTTGCCGGATTCCATAAACTGGATTTCGCCGCCTTCAAAAGTAATGCCAATGTCATTCAAGTAGCCGCCCACGGCTTCGCAGACCTGCTCAAAGTTGGTGTAGGCGCCGGTGGGGCAGGCAAAACCAATTTCAAAACCGTCGGGATAGCCGGCTTCTGCCAGCAGTTCTTTGGCTTTTTCGGGGTCGTAGGGGTAGGGTTCAAGGCTGGCGTTGTAGCCCAGGTTGCCGGGGGTCATAAAGCCGGTAGACAGGTCGGCATAGCCGTTAAACAGGGCATCAATGATGGCCTGGCGGTCAATGGCGTAATTGAAGGCCTGGCGCACCAGTTTGTCTTCTATGGGCGTGCCTTTGCCGCTGGTCAGGTTGTTGAATGAAATGTAGTAAACGCGATCGCTGGGGTAGCGCACCACTTTTACATTTTCCGCGCCCAGCAGCCGTTGGGCTTCGTCGGCGGGCAGGCGGTTGGCAATGTGGATTTCGCCGGTTTGCACGGCGGCAATACGGGTAGATTCCTCGGGGATGGGGCGGAAGGTGAGTTTGGCAACTTTGGGCAGGCCCTCGTCCCAGTAATCTTCAAAGGCTTCCAGCGAGATGCGGTCGCCTTTGACCCACTCAACAAACTTGAAGGGGCCGGTGCCAATGGGATGTTTTTCAATGCCTTCAAGGCCAACTTCTTCGTAGTAGTGGGCGGGAATCATGGCCCAGTCTTTTGACAAGGTTGAACGCAAAAAGAGGGGGTCGGGCGCTTCGGTGGTCATTTTGACGGTGTAATCATCAATCACTTCAACCGATTTTGCCTTTTCTGCATTGTAGGCGTAGGCGTTGGAGGGGTCTTTGCCCGCTTCCCAACTGGCAACCACATCTTTGGCGGTAAAGGGCGTGCCATCGTGAAAGAGCACACCCTGCCGCAATTTGAAGGTGTACTCCGTGCCATCTTCAGAAATTTCCCAGCTTTCGGCCAGGGCCGGCACAATTTCGCCATCATCATTCACCCATGTCAGACCCTCAAATATCTGGTTAGCTACATTGCTGGCATTACGTTCGGCGGCGTTGGGCATATAAATAGAGTTGGGGAAGGTGGACAGCGAGACAATCAGCTCGCCTTTGGGTTTGTCCGGGGCTTGAACTTCAACGGTTTCAACAACCTTTTTTTCAACCTCAACGGTTTCAACAACCTTTTTCTCAACCTCAACCGTTTCAACAACCTTAACCTCTTCTTTAACCACCACCGTTTCTACCACGGTCACGGTTTCCGGTTGGGCTGCACCACATGCGGCTATCAGGCCGAGGGCAAGACTCATGGACAGCAAAACAAATATACGCTTCATTATTCTTCACTCCTTTTTTGCTTCTGATTTAATCTTTGTAGTGACAGGTGGTCATAAAACACAACCTCCAACAGACAAACTACAGTCGGGTCATCACCTCCTTTTTTTATGCCGGGGCAGACGCACAAGCAGGCACGGATATCTGTAACACAGGGCGTGGCGTTGGCACATTGCGCCAACTTTACAAATTCTGACCTGTTTTCTGCTGTCTGCGTGTCACAATATACGGAACACGTCTCACGTCGGGGTCAACAAGACGGCTCGATTTGTAAAGTTGTTCTCCGGAATATGTGAACCACGCCGTTTTATGTATCCGGGTTCAAAATTTCAAGAGCAACGCTTCATCCAATTACAACCTGGACCACCAAGCGAGAGGTTTCTGTTGGGTAAACTGTGATTTGAATTCGGTAAAAATTTTGCAAAAACCGGGGACACATCCGGCAAGGGGGCCGTGCTGGAGTGGAACTCAAAGACGCGTCTCCGGATGTGGCTTGAGGGAACTGCATCATTGAGTTCGTAAAGTGATTCGGTTTGGGGAATCAAATACCAGATGTGGTCAAGGCCTAGTATAACACAGGAACCCCGGCTCTACAATTTGAGCCGGGGCACGGGGTGTGTTTCAATTTTCAGGGGGAATTTTATCTTACCGCAGAAAACGCAAAGTTCGCAGAGAAAAAATATAAAAATCCTTGCGTTCTCGGCGGCCTCTGCGATAAATTTCCGGCTCACCGGCAAATCTGCCCAAAATATGAAATACGCGCCGGGATAATTCTGCAAACTGTCCGGCATCTGCTGCAAATGCCGGACAGTTTTGCTGCTGAATCAGTGATTGGGGATGGCAGATTTTGGGTCAGCCGCCAAACATCCGTGCCGCCCGCCGGCGCTCAATCATGCGAATGGCGGACAGCAGTTCTTCCCGCTCGCCGTAGCAGGTGCGGATGTGACGCCGGCCCGAGGCGGGGTCAAACGCCCGCCGGCCGTGCATGGCGCGGCGGTTGTCCACAAAGGCAACGTCACCTTCAACCAGTTTGCGTTCAACCTGATTGCGGCGCTCCGCCTTCAGCGAGGCGTACAGCCGGTAGGCATTAAATAGTTTGGGCACGGTGTCAAAATCCGCGCGCAGAGGTTCGCGCAGCCAGGTGGTGTCCCGCACGGCGGTAATCTGCCCCCGGTGATTCAGGTCAAACACCGGCGCGGTCCAGCGGTAGTGCGTGCCTGTGGAGCGGCTGGCCTGCTCCCACGGCACGGTTGAGAGCAGTTCAAATTCCTGCGGATACTGCTGCCGCATAATTTTGGCAATGTGAAACCCATCCACCCAAAAACTTTCGCCACCGGTAGAGGTATTTTCAACACACTGAAAAATCTGAATACCGGGAATATATTCGCGGGTGGCAGCATCGGTGTGGGCATCCAGCGCAAATCCGCGGTGGGCCACGTATTCACCCTCCGGTTTGGGGAAAATTTCAAAAATTTTGCCCCAGTTCATATCGCGCAGCAGGCCAATCTGCGCCGATATGCGCTCGAAGGCGGCGTAATCTTTGGGCATGCCGGTCACAATTGCCAGACCCAACCGCCGGAGCGTGGTCAGAAAATCGTAGCGCACCTCGTCATCGTCAAAAACGCCGTCTGCGGTAAAGATGGGTAGATTTTGCTCCAGTTCCTGCCCCCACGTTTCAATTTCCCATTCTTCAGTGGGGCGCGCACCGTTGGAATAATCAAAGGCGCGCAGCCAGCCGGGGTGAAAATGGCTGCGGCGGCAATTGCCCACCGGCTCTGCCCAGTTGACCTCCAACCCGCCGGCAGCGCTCACGGCCACCGAGTTGGGGTGGACGTCATCGGGAATGAGCAAAATCGAGTTGACCCGCTCGCGCGAATTGCCGTCAATGCAGTGCTCGCAGGCGCAATTATCGCGCAGCCACATGTGATGGAACCGCGCTTCCCGCCCGTCGGCCCATTTGACGCTGACCACGCCGTTGTCCACGGCTGCCGCCACCAGCGGCGGGTCCAGACTGTACGTTTCAAAATCGGGGGTTGGAATTTGATTGCCCATGACCGTTTCCTTTCAAAAATACTGTTAATTCTGCCTGTTTTTGGACAAGTGGTAGCTCTGTGTTAAACCGTGGTAACTCGAAACAACCTTGAATTCTGCTTAAATAATCGACAGGATTAACAAGATTTACAAGATTATGTTTAATCAAATCCTGATAATCCTGTGAATCCTGTCTAAAATTTTTTTACCACGGTTGTGTGCAAACCTACCTGCCCAAATGCCACAGTTGGCTGCTGTCCAGCAGTTCGATGAGGCGAATCAGCAAATCGTCCCGCTCGTCCTCCAGTTCACGGAGAGTTTTTTCAGCCGTGAGCTGCCGGCAGCCGTCAATGACCGTATTTGCCAATTCATCCGTCAGTTCCGGCGCTTCCAGAAACGTCCACGGCGCTTTGAGCGACGGCCCAAACTGGTGAATCAGGTGGGCCATGCCCCCTTCGCCGCCGCCCAGGTGGAGCACCGTCAGCGGCCCCATCAAGGCCCAGCGCAGGCCGGGGCCGTACCGCACCGAGGCCTCAATCTCTTCCACGGTAGCCATGTTGTGGTCGAGCATGTGCAAAATTTCGCGCCAGACGGCTTCCATTATCCGGTCGGCCACAAAACCGGGAACCTCTTTGTTCAATTTGAGGGGCTGTTTGCCCGTGGCCCGGTAAAAATCAACCGCCCATTGCAGGGCGGTGGGGCTAGTTTTCTGCCCGGCTACCACTTCTACCAGCGGCATAATGTAGGGCGGGTTGAAGGGATGCGCCACCACACAGCGCTCCGGGTGCCGGGTTTGCACCGCCATCTCTGTCATGGCGTACCCCGAGGTGCTGCTGGCGATGAGCGCATCGGGCGGGCAGGCGGCGTCAATATTTTTGAGCGTTTCAATTTTGATGGGCAGGCGCTCCGGCACGCTCTCCTGAATAAACTCGGCCCCGGCAACCGCCGAGGCCAGATCGGAGTGAAATTGCAGATTGTCGGGGGAGGCGCCGGGGCGCAGGCCCAGTTGGGCCAGTTTGGGCCACACGGCGCCGATGCGCTCGCGCAGTCTGGCTTCGGCGTTGGGCGCGGGGTCCCAGGCAGCCACCTGCATACCCTGCCGCAAAAAGTGCGCGGCCCAGCCGCCGCCAATCACACCTGTGCCAATCACGGCGATTCGTTTCACTGCATCGGGGTTGGGTCGGGACATCATTTTTCTCCGGGCCGGCTGGTTGTTCGTGCGCTAAAATGCCACGTTTTCAAGCCCCTTCAAATCGAGCATCGCGCGGGCTTCATCGGGGGTGGCGGTCTCCAGCGAGAGTTCTGTCAGAATCCGTTTGATTTTTTCTACCTGCTGGGCGTTGTTTTCGGCCAGTTGGCCTTTGCCCAGGTAGAGGCTGTCTTCCAGCCCCACCCGAACGTGGCTGCCCATAATGGCCCCGGCTGTG
>RFJF01000179.1 GCA_003695455.1 Chloroflexota bacterium | reverse complement strand
GTTGCTCAAGACAGCCAGGCTCGCGAAATGCGAACGGTTATTGTAATTGACGAGGCGCATCATTTTCTCAAAACCAAAAAGCGGGTCAAAATTTTGGAAAAAATTATTCGCGAGATCCGATCAAAAGGCGCTTCGGTGATGCTGCTGTCACAGTCACCTGATGATTATGCTCACGCTGACTTTGATTTTCTGGCAATGTTGGAATTTGTTTATGTATTGGGTGTCAACACATCATCTTACCGTTTCTTGCAGCAATCTTTTGGATTGAGCGTACCCGAAGCCAAACAACTTATGCAAGACATTACTGAACTCGGCCAGGGTGAGGCATTTGGATACGATAATTCCAAACAGCTTTCACGTATCTTGTTGTGTAAATAAATCACTGGAGATAAAATGTCAACTTCAATTATCGTCCCAAACAAAATGAAACAGGCCCTGCAAGCCGGCAAACGGCTGTTTGGCACAATGGTGGTGGAGTTCCGGCAGCCGTCGGTGATGCAACTGCTGGCCAATGCCGGACTTGATTTTGCCATTATTGACAACGAACACGGCCCGTTCAGCGTGGAAACCATTGCGGATTTGAGCCGGATGGCCCGGCTGGTGGGCGTAACGCCCATTGTGCGCGTGCCGCAACTGGAGTACCCCTACGTGGCCCAATCGCTGGATGGCGGGGCGCAGGGGGTGATGATTCCGCGGGTGTTTGGCGTGGATGATGTGCTGCGGGCGGTGGAAATCACCCGCTTTCCGCCGCGGGGGCGGCGCGGCAACTCGCTGAGCCGGGGGTACACCAACTTCCGGGGCGGCTCCACCCCGGAGGCGATGGCCGCGTCTAACGCGGAAACTCTGCTGGTCATTCAGATTGAAACTGCCGAGGCGGTAGAAAATCTGGAAGCCATCACCTCTGTGCCGGATGTGGACATTTGCCTGATTGGCCCCAACGACCTTTCGATTGCGCTGGGCGTGCCGGGTCAGTTGGATTCGCCGGTGCTGCACGCGGCCATTCAAAAAACCATTGACGTGTGCGTGAAAAACGGGGTCTACCCGGCGCTGCACATCAACAGTGTTGAGTGGGCCAATTACTGGCTTGAACGGGGTATGCGCATTATCAGCACATTTTCAGAAGCGGGATATTTGACGCAGGGGTGCGCGCGGGTGGTGCAGGCGATGAAGGGTTAGAGCGCCAGCCCCACAGCAAACAACACACTGAACACAAGTTCCAGCCGGGCCGTCCCTGCCAGCGCCAGATTGAGGGGACGGCCCTTTTCTGTGAGCACCATCCGCACCAGCGGCCGCACCAGCAGCAGCGATGCCCAACTGAGCATCACCCACGGCGAGGCCAGCCGCAGAAACCACATCAGCAGCGGCACCAGAAACGCGCCGTACACCAGCAGCAGGTACTCGATTTGCGCGCCGCGCCGGCCCAGCCGCACGGCCAGGGTTTTTTTGCCGGCGGCGCGGTCGGTATCTACATCGCGCAAATTGTTGACCACCAGAATGGCCGTAGCCAAAAAACCCACCGGCACCGAGGCCCACACCGCGGCGGCGCTCACCGTGAGCGCCTGCACGTAGTAGGTTCCGCATACGGCCACCAGCCCAAAAAAAATAAACACGAACAGATCACCCAGGCCGTTGTAGCCCAGTGGAAACGGGCCGCCGGTGTAGGCAATACCGGACAAAATAGACAGCACGCCGATGGCTACCACCGGCCAGCCGCCCACCCACGCCAGATACAGGCCGATGAGCGTGGCCAGCCCAAATGTAACCCACATGCCGGCCATCACCTGCCCCGGTGAAAGCAGCCCGGCCTGGGTAACGCGCAGCGGGCCAAGCCGTTCGGTGGTGTCGGCGCCTTTTTTGTAATCAAACACATCGTTGGCAAAGTTGGCCCCAATCTGAATGAGCAGCGCGCCCAGCAGGGCCGCCAGCGCCGGCCCGGCGGCAAACACCCCCTGGCCGATGGCAACCCCGGCGCCCACCACTACCGGCGCGGCTGCCGCCGGCAAGGTTTTGGGACGTGCGGCTAAAATCCAGCGTTGGGGTACGGAAATGTTGTGGGTATCTGTCATTTTGTCCAACTAATTCGTTCTTCGGCCCAGCCGCGGCTGGCGTAAATATCATCTTCTACAAAGCCGTCCGGCGGCCCCTGCATCTGGAACAATTGCTGCACGGCGCTGCCGTCCGGGGTGGCGGCCCACACCGCCCACGCTCCGCCGCGATTGCTGGCAAAGGCAATCACCCGTCCATCCGGCGACCAAGCCGGCAGGCCATCCTCTGCTGGATCATCGGTGATACGCTGCAAGTTGGAGCCATCGGAATTGACCACGTAAATTTCCCAGTTGCCGCTCCGGCGCGACATAAACGCAATCTGGCTGCCGTCCGGCGAAAGTGCGGGCGCGGTGTCCTGTTCGTTATCTGTGACAGGCCGGATATCTTTGTAATCCGCCGAGGCAATTCTCAGCCCCAGACCGGCGCTGCCCCACCCCTTAAACACAAGCCGGCCGTTGAGGCCAATAGTGGGGTACTCGCCATCGCCAATGCGTGTGCCGGGTGTGCGTTCTGCCGAACTACTCACGGTGTATAGTTCGGATTGGCGGCTGCCGCTGCGCCGGGTGAGGAACACAATCTGGCTGCCGTCGGCAGTCCAGGTGGGGAGCTGGTCTTCAACAAAATTGGCAACCAGCGCGCCGGACTTTCCGCCCAAATCGGTTGCAACCAGCCCGCGGTTGGCCGAATCCCAGGCGTGAAACGCAATCTGCGAGCCGTCCGGGCTGAAGGCCGGCTGGCTGGCTTCGGTACGCCACAGCCGTGTACCGGAGCCATCGGCCTGACCAAAATACAGATCGTACCGGGCGCCGGTGAACACCGGGTAGGCAATGGTCCCCACCAGTGACCGGGCCGGGATGCCAGGCGGCTGCACAGCCTGCGGCTGCGGCGAGGGGCTGGGCAACGGCGTATCTGTAGGTTGGGGCGTTGGAGTGGCCGTGACCGGCCGGGCAGGTGTGGGCGTTGGTTGCACAACCTGGGTGGCTGTGGCCGTGGGTGTTCGGCTGGGCGTGGGTGGCTGTGGCGTTGGCGTTGGTACAGTAACGGTGGTTGCTGCCGGTTGCACGGCCTGCGCGGTGGCGGGCGGTTGGGCTGCCGGCGCAAACGGCCAACGGAACACGGCAATGGCAATACCGGCCAAAATCAGCAACACCAGCAGCAAACCAATCAGCCCAAACCACAGCGGAGATAATTTGCTGCCGGATGATTTGGCCGGCGCGGCGCCGGGCGCAATTTTGCCGGTAGCCACAGCCAGCGCGTGCCGCATTTCTTCTGCCGACTGGTAGCGGTCATCCGGGTAAATATTCATGGCGTGTTCCACTACCTGCACCAGTTCTACCGGAACCTGGGGATTGAGTTCCCGGATATTAATCAGGCTTTCCGGTTTTAGCAGCCGCTTGTGCACTTCAACCGGCGGGGTAGTGGTGAGCAGGTGGTACAGCGTGGCCCCCAGCGAGTAAATATCGGAGCGTTTGTCGGTGTGTTCTTCGCTGCCGGCAAACTGTTCCAGCGGCGCGTAGGCCGGGGTTCCCACGCCGCGCAGTTCGGCTTTGGTTTCGGGGCTGTCGGGGTCAAACAATTTGACCAGCCCAAAGTCAACCAGTTTGATCCGGTTGTACAAATCAACCCGCAGGTTGGCCGGTTTGATGTCGCGGTGAATGATGGGCTGGGGGCGCTGGTTGTGCAGGTAGGCCAGCGCATCCAGTACCTGGTCGGCCCAGCCGGCCACATCTTTGGCATCAAACGGGCGTTTGGTGCGCGCCATGCGGCTTTCCAAATCCTCGCCTTCAACGTAATCCATCACCAGATATTCGTAGGCGCGCCGCGGACCAATAAAATAATCAGACACTTTGGGCAGGTTGGGGTGGTCCAGCCGGGCCAGAATTCGGGCTTCGGCCAGAAATTGCTCCCGCGACTGCTCCTGCACATTGGCGGGCGCGTGGGGGTCGGGCCGGTTTTCTTTGATGGCGCAGCGCCGACCCACCAACCGCTGGTCTTCGGCCAGATACACGGCGCCCATCGCGCCGCAGCCCAGCACCTGAACCACTTTGTAGCGCTGGCTCAACACCGCATTTTTGCCAAGCAGGTGGCGCAACGGAGTGGCGCACTGAACGCAGTTCACTGCGGCATCGGTGTTGTCAAAGCTGCATTTGGGGCACATTTGCGACATAAGTTCACTTGCCTTTGCCGTGGATTTTCTTCACAACCGGATTGTAGGCTAACATCATACAAAGTTTACATTAAAACAGCAAGAGTTAGCGGCAAAAATCTGCTCGCAATTTCAGGGCGATTTTTGTTCGCCCAGCACCCCCAGCCCAATGCCGGTAAACAGCAGGGCCAGGCCGGCCAACTGCACCGGCTCAAACGATTCGCCAAAAATAAAGTAGGCCAGAATAGCAGAGCCAATCGGCTCGCCGAGGACGGTGAGCGCCACAAACGTGGCCGACAGGTGGGCCAGCGCCCAGTTGAAGGCGGTGTGACCCAGCAGTTGCGGCCCCAGCCCCAGCAAAATCATCCACAGGTAAATTTCCGAGCGGTAGCCGGTGAGCGAGTAACCGCTGAGCCAGGTGACGGCAATCATGGTGAGCATGGCCGCGCCGTACACCAGCCAGACATACGGGGTGTTGCTGAGCCGCCGGCGCAGGTCGCGGCCCACCAGCAGGTAGCCGGCTACGGTCACCGCGCCCACCAGCGCCAGAAAATCGCCAAAGAGGGCAGTGTCGGCTTTGCCGGCGGGGGCCAGCAGGTTTTGCGGGTTGAATTGCAGGCCGTCACTGCCAAGAATGAGGATGCCGCCATCGCTGAAGGCAATCAACAGGCTGCCGGAAAAGGCGGCAATAAGCCCCAGTACCGTGTTGCGCGAGGGTTTTTCTCCAAAGAAAATGTACACCGCCAGCGCTACCC
>RFJF01000178.1 GCA_003695455.1 Chloroflexota bacterium | reverse complement strand
CTACCCGCTGGGCGACCCGTACTTGATGATTGAAGTCTTTTCAGACGGCTACAGCGAATAGCCTGTGGTTGATTGTGATTCTTTTGACAAACCCGGCGGGATGTGTTAGCGTTCAGTCGCAGAGTCACCTTTCCCCAACTCCCAACTCCCGACTCCCGACTCATGACTCCCAATCCCTGCTTTCAATGGAGAAAAAAATGCCGGTTGACAATCCTGAATATTCAACTACACTACGGCGGTCAAGCGGTTGCGCTTGTTCGCACACACAATAATCAATCCGGCCCCGAAGCCCCTGACCGGCCCGCGATTCGCAGCCGGTTTGGGGCTTTTTGTTTACTGACCGAGGAGAAGAGCATTGGGCGTTTCCACCGCAAACCATCCCGCCCCGCGAGCCAAACGCGCATCTCAAAGAATTCAGCTTGACCGGCTCATTGACCTGTTGCTGCCGTTGATTGCCGTGCTGGGCGCGCTGGTGATTGGCGCGTTCATCCTGCTGCTGCTCGATGTGAATCCGTTTGAGGCCTACCGCGCCATGTTTTGGGGCGCGTTTGCCAACAAAAACGGCCTGGCCGATACGCTGGTAAAAGCCACCCCGCTGATGCTGGTGGGGTTGGGCATTGTCATCGCCTTCCGGGCCAACGTCATCAACATTGGCGCCGAGGGGCAGCTTATTGTGGGCGCGCTGCTGGCAACATTTTTAGGGCTGCAATTTGGCGGCTCGCTGCCCGGCTGGGTGGTGATCGTACTGGCCGTGTTGGGCGGCATTTTTATGGGCGGCATTTGGGGGGCCATTCCCGGCTACCTCAAAGCCCGGCTGGGGGTCAACGAAATTCTCAGCACCATTATGATGAACCAGATTGCCATTCAGGTGGGCTACTACCTGCTGCGCGGCCCCATGATTGACCCCGCCGAACTGGAAGCCGGCACCAACATTCCCCACTCGGCGCGGCTGGAGCGGGTGGTAGACCTGCCCCGTTTCACCGACATTGCCAAATCACTGGGCTTTACCGGGACGGCCAAAAACCTGGGCCTTGATGGCATTCAGGCCGAAATTTACGGTCTGCTGGCCGAGCCGACCCGGCTCCACACCGGCCTGATTTTTGCCATCATCATGGCCGTGCTGGTGTACATTTTTCTGTGGCGCACCACCATTGGCTACCGGATACGGGCCGTAGGGCTGAACCCGCACGCCTCGCGCTACGCCGGAATCAGCGTCAAAAGTTACGTAGTCCTCTCGATGGCGCTGAGCGGAGCTTTTGCCGGGCTGGCCGGGGCCATCGAGATTGTGGGGCTGCACCACCGCATGTTCGAGCCAACCGCTGTCTCGGCCGGGTACGGGTTTTCCGGCATTGTGGCCGCCCTGTTTGGCAAATTGCACCCGCTGGGGCTGATTCCCTCGTCCATTTTGTTTGGCGGCCTGCTGGTGGGTGGTGATAAAATGCAACGCGCCGTACAGGTTCCGCAGGTGTTTGTGACGATGCTGCTGGGGCTGGTGGTCATCTTTGTGGTCAGCAGCGAAATCTGGTCGCGCAGGCGGGCCAACCGCCGGGTTTCGGTGGACACCGATGAGGAGGCGGGCGAATGAACGAACTGGGATTTGTGGCGATTCTGGTGGGCATTGCCCACTCCGCCCTTCGGTTGGCGACGCCCTACCTGTACGCCGCCATCGGCGAAACGTTCGGCCAGCGTTCCGGTGTGCTCAATCTGGGTGTGGAAGGGATGATGCTGATGGGCGCGTTCAGCGGCTTTTACGCCGTGTTTGTTACCGGCAACCCGTGGCTGGGTCTGCTGGTGGCAGCGCTGGTAGGCGCGCTGATGGGGCTGGCGATGGCCTTTGTCAGCGTCACCTTGCAAGCCGAACAGGGCATCAGCGGCATTGGTTTTTTTATGTTTGGGCTGGGCGCGTCGAGCCTGCTCTTTAAAACCACCATCGGCTCGGTGGAGGGCGTTGAAGGGTTTGCCGAACTCCACTTTTGCCTGCCCGGCGGCTTCTGCCTGAGCGACATCCCGGTGCTGGGCGAAATCTTTTTGGGCCACAGTTTGCTGGTGTACGGCGCGTACCTGATGGTTCCCGTTGCCTGGTACGTGCTCAACCGCACCACATGGGGGTTGAACATTCGGGCGGTGGGGCAAAACCCGCAGGCCGCCGACACGCTGGGCGTGAGCGTGGCCCGCGTGCGCTACCTGACCGTCACCTTTGGCGGGTTGATGGCCGGCATTGCCGGGGCGTCGCTCTCAATTTCGCTGCTCAACATTTTTCAGGAAGGCATGACCAACGGCATCGGTTTTATTGCCGTGGCGCTGGTCTATTTTGGAAGCTGGACGCCGGTAGGGGTGCTGCTGGGCGCGCTGCTGTTCAGCGCGGTCAATGCGCTGCAATTGTGGGTGCAGGTGCTGGGCCTCAACATCCCCAGCGATGTGGCGGTGATGCTGCCCTACCTGCTCACCATTTTGGCGCTGGCCTTTCCATTTAAGCGGGCGTTGCAGCCCGCCGCGCTCACCAAACCGTTTGAACGCGGAGAAAATTAGCAGAGTTTGTGGAGTTTGTAGGGTTTGGGGAGGCAACTCAACAAACTCTGTCAACTCAACAAACTCTATGAACCCAACAAACTCAATTAACTCTATCAACTCAACTTTATTTTTGGAGGAGAAAACAATGAACAAACGAATATTTTGGATGATTGCCCTGCTGTCCGTGATTGCCGTACTGGCGGCGGCATGCGGCGGCGCGTCTGCCCCCAGCGCCGAACAGGTGCAGGAGAAAGCGGCAGAGGTCAAACAAGAAGTCCAGCAAAAAGCCGAAGAAGCGATGGAATCAGAATCGCAGGAAGCCGCCGAGCAGGAATCTGCGGCCAAGGAAGAGGCTCCCGCAGCTGAAGAAGCTCCCGCCGGCGGCGGCATGGAGCCGGTACGAATCGCCATTGTGATGCCCAGCACCATCACCGATTTGGCCTGGAGCCAGGCCATTTACGATGCGCTGGTGCGCATTCAAACAGAGGCCGGCGGCCCGGACGTGGTTGAAATTGCCTACTCAGAAAGTATGTTCAACGTTACCGACGCCGCTGCAGCCATCCGTGACTACGCCGCCGACGGCTACGACATTGTTATTGCCCACGGCACGCAGTACGGCACCAGCCTCTTTGAAATTGCCCCGGATTTTCCCGATACCAGCTTTGCCTGGGGAACCGCCACAGATACCGGCAAAGAGCAAGGCATTGACAACATTTTTGCCTACGAAGCCCGCGCCGAGGAAGGCGGTTTTGTGAACGGCGTGCTGGCCGCCAACATGAGCAAATCCGGTGTGCTGGGCGTAGTTGGCCCGGTTGAAGCCGGCGATGCCAAACTTTACATTGACGGCTTTGTGGCCGGCGCAAAATCGGCCAACCCCGACATCACTGTCAACGTGAGCTACACCGGCTCCTTTGGTGATACCGCCCTGGCTGCCGAAGCCGCCAACACCCACATCAGCGCCGGCGCCGACGTGCTGACCGGCTCGGCGCAGCAGGTGGTGGGGGCTATCGGCGTAGCCAAAGATGCGGGCATCCCCTGGATGGGCACCCAGAGCGACCAAAGCCCCAT
>RFJF01000177.1 GCA_003695455.1 Chloroflexota bacterium | reverse complement strand
GTGGGGGAACAGGCGGCCAGCAACACCAGCAAAGATGCAATCAGACACACAGTAAATCGCATTGGGGTAGTTTTCTCCAAAATAAGAGCATGGTTGGCAAACAATTTTTGTGTGATTGGCAAGTCAGTATACGGTGAACTGTTGCCGTGTCAAACCGGATAATCCCCAAATTTGACATCAAAATTGGCCGGCACAACCTCACCGCAAGCACGTTGCAAAACAACATTAAAATCATTGGACAAATGCGGTCATTCGGCTGTATACTGTTTGTGATTTTTGAGGCCATTGGATACCCGGTGTTGGCAATTTGTCTGGGGGGATTGTTTGCCGGTTCGGGTATCGCTGGATTGTTGGCACACCCAAAGATTATCTGGCGGCAGTCAAACTCTGTGTAATGACAACAAAACAGAAACATCTTTTATGTGTCAGGAGTCTGTACCCACATTTTTTCGGAGAAAGACATGCCGTTAAATTGGGATGAAACGCGCTACAAGCACATCCTGGAATCATTTCACGGATATACGTTCACGGTTGATGTGGTTGATGGGCAGGCCGGCGAAACCCACCACAGTCCGGGCTGCACCAAAGTCACAGGCTACAGCCCGGCCGAGTACCGCGCCGACCCCGCTCTCTGGTACCGGATGATTCACGACGCCGACAAATCAGACGTGCTCGCCCACATTGACCGGCTCAAAAGCGGGGCCAGAGTTGCTCCAATAGAACACCGGGTTATCCGCAAAGACGGCGCGGTACGTTGGGTACGCAACACGCTGGTGCCTCGCTGTGGGGCAAATGGCAAACTGCTGGGCTACGATGGCCTCATCTACGACATCACCTCGCGCAAGCAGGTTGAAATTGAACGCGAACTGCTACTGGCCGCAGAACGGGAGCAACGCCTGCGCGCCGAAACAATGGGCGAGGTGTTTCTGGCGTTATCGGCCCACATGCGGCTTGACCACGTCCTCGACGAAATCCTGTTGCAGAGCAGACAACTGGTATCTTTCAGTGCGGCCAACATTGTACTGGTTGAAGGCGACCAGCTGCGCATTGCACGCTGGCACGATCCCCAAAATCACAACTCACATGAACACATCACAATGTTGCAGCAAGCGTTGAGCAGCCTTCCGCTGGATGCGCAGGCTATTCAATCCCAACAGCCGGTATTTGTTCCCCATACCGACCTTGATTCCCACTGGGTCAAAGTTCCCGGGTTTGAGTGGATAAAATCTTTTTTTGCTGTGCCCATTTGTCTGGGCGAGCAAACCCTGGGGTTGTTACGGCTGGACAGCGATACGCCAAACGCATTTACCGCCGCCGATGTTGAACGGCTGCTGCCGCTGGCCAGCGCCGCCGCCATCGCCCTTGAAAATGCCGGCCTGTATGACCGCGCCCAGCAGGAACTGCAAGAACGCACCGCCGCCGAGAAAGCGCTGCGACATTCCGCCAACCGTAACCAGGCCATATTTAACGCCATACCAGACTCAATGCTGCTGTTTGACCCGGCCGGCCAGCTGCACCACAAAAATCTGACGGCAGATGACCACCCGCTGCACCGGTTTGTGGCAGAACTATCCGGGCGTGTGCCCGGCCGGACAGACTCGGCCAACGCCAAACTGGTCAATCGCTGGCAGCAGCAGATTACCCGGGCGCTGGTTGAAAATGAACCCCAGCTTTTTGAGTTTCAACTGCACTCGCCGCCCGGCAACATACAGGAATATGAAGCCCGTTTTATCTGCACCGGCGATAGCGAGGTGCTGGTGATTGTGCGCAATGTGACTGCGCAAAAGCAGGCCGAGCGCCAGGCGCGTCACGCCGAGCGATTGGCTGCGCTGGGGCAACTGGCCGCGGCGCTGGCCCACGAAATCAACAACCCGCTGCAAGCCATCCAGTCCAATCTGGATTTGGTGCTGGATTACAACATTGACCCTGAATCCACGCAGCAATCCCTGCTGTTCATCCGCGAAGAGATTGAGCGGCTCAAAGACACCACACACCGTATTCTCAATTACGCCCGGCCCCAGTCTGAAGAACGCAAGCCGGTAAATCTGCCGGCCTTGCTGGACCAGGTGATTATGCTGGCAAACAACCAGCTCAAAAAAAGCAACGTGCGGCTCACCACCGAATTTCAGCCGGTTCCAGCAGTTATGGCTGCCCCCGGCCAACTCATTCAGGTCTTTCTGAATTTGCTGCTAAACACCGCAGACCTGGATGACGAACAGCGTCTTCACCTGCACGTGTCCGTCTGCCCCACCGCGGAACACGTGGTAACAACCTTTCAAAACAGTGGTCCGGTTATCCCCCCGCACATGCTGGACCGCCTGTTTGAGCCGTTTGTAACCACCAAAAAAGAAGGCACCGGCCTGGGGTTGTGGATTAGCCGGACGATAATTCTGCAACACCAGGGCACATTTTCGGTGGAAAACATTGGGCCGGAACGAGGCGTCAGGTTTGTTATCAGCCTGCCAATCCGGGAATCGCTGTCATAATCAGTGGCACACCTGGAGTTCAGTGATTTTCGGTATCATCACTTGCAACCACGGGCAAGTAAACTCTAACTATTCTCACATACAATTTATATGATTTTTCTATTATTTTTTAGCATACTGTACATTATATGCTAATTACCTGTTAGAAAAATCAACAACTCAGGCCGTGATCTTGTGGGAGGGATTACCATGCCAGAAAGCGCACGTATTTGCCACAATCGTGCCGCACATATTTTGGTGGTTGATGATGAAGCGCACATTCGCCTGCCGCTGGTAAAGGCGCTTTGCGCGTTGGGTTACAACGTTGATCAGGCCGGCAGCGGCCGTGAGGCGCTGGACCTGCTCCAACATACCGCCTACGATTTAATTGTGCTTGATTTACATATGCCGGATGTGGGGGGCATTGATGTGATGCACTATGCCCACCTCAATCACCCCAACATGCTGATTGTGGTACTCACCGGCTACGCCACCGTAGAGAATGCCATCGCTGCTATCAAATCAAACGCCGCCGACTACGTGCGCAAACCCGCCAAACTGAACCACATTGTTTCAATTGTAGAGCACCTGCTGGTCAAACACCAGCAGCGCATACAGCGTGAAAAAATGATTGACACACTCACGCAGGCGGTGGAATCGTTGCGGGGTCTGGAAGATTACCGACCTACAGCCCTGGATACATCTCCGCCGATTGAAGATTCGTTTGTTGCAATTCATCCGCTCACGCTGGATTGGCAGCAACGCCAGATTACAGTTGACGGCCAACCGCCGGAGGTGATTGAACTCACCGACAGCGAATCGGCGGTACTGCACCGTTTAATGGCCCAGCCGGGCCGCACCTTTTCCTGCCGTGAACTGGCCCATGCTGCGTTGGGGTATGACATCGATGAAATAGATGCGGAAAATGTCATTCGGCCGTGCATTTTCCGGTTGCGACGCAAACTTGCAACCCATGTCAAAACGTCCCAGTTGGTCTGTACCGTGCGTGGCCGAGGCTATCGATTTAACTTTCCGGCCACATCAGATGAGCGGCAACATTTTGCAGCACCGGCCCCCCTGCCCAACGAACCCCACCAGGCAGTTGCCTGACAAGCCACCCGCCATAGTTTGAAGCTGCAAGCGGGGCATCGCACGATGCCCCGCTTGTTATATTTCTGAATTTTTTCAATTGTGCTTTGTGCTGAAAGTTGCCCCCGGCACCAAAGCCATACCGTGCAACAAAGTTACAGCGTGGCCGGCTCCTCCAGTGTTTGTTTGACTGATTGCAAAAAAGCGGCGGCAGGTGCACCGTCCACCAGCCGGTGATCAAACGACAAACTCAGTGTCATCATTGCGCGCTGGGCGATTTTCTCCTTATAAATGACCACTTTTTCTACAATTCGGCCCACGCCCAAAATGGCGGCTTCCGGCGGGTTGACAATCGGGGTAAAGGCGTCAACATCAAACATACCCAAATTGGTCACCGTAAACGTACTGCCGCTCATTTCGTTGGCATTCAGTTGACCGGCGCGGGCGCGGTCAACCAACCTGGCCCGTTCGCGGGCAATCTGGCTGACAGAACGGACGGCAGCATTCCGAATAACGGGAACAACCAACCCTTCGGGCAGGGCCACCGCCAGTCCAATGTGAACATCCGGCAGCAGAACAATCCGGTCGCCGTCCAGCCGGGCGTTCAGCCGCGGATGCCGGGAAAGCGCCAGCGCACAGGCGCGAACCAGCAGGTCGGTGTAGGTCACGCCCTCGGCTTTGCGCCAGGCGCGGTAGGCTTTCAGTTCGGTCACATCAGCCTCGGTGTGCAGGGTCAGTTGGGCCATATCCTGCAAACTCTGGTGCATCCGGCGCGCAATGGCGGCCCGCATTCCGGCCAGCGGCACGGTTTGCGGCCCGGCAGGCTCCGGTTGCGTAGCGGGCGGTTCAG
>RFJF01000176.1 GCA_003695455.1 Chloroflexota bacterium | reverse complement strand
GTTGATTGTGCCGGTGGCGCTGGAAGAAGGCTCAAAGTTTGCCATCCGAGAAGGTGGCCGCACTGTGGGCGCCGGCATCATCACCAAAATTATCGAATAAAACCAACGGGTGACCGTTAGAACGGATATCAAAAGATTTAATTGGAGCAAATATGGCTAAACAGAAGATCAGAATTCGACTAAAAGCTTACGATCATCGGGTATTGGATCAGTCTGTGCGGCAAATTGTTGACACGGCTGAACGTACCGGCGCGCTGGTTGTTGGCCCGGTTCCCTTGCCTACCAAGATCGAGAAGTTCACGGTCATACGGTCACCTTTTATTGACAAGGATTCTCGCGAACAGTTTGAAATTCGAACTCACAAGCGATTGATCGACGTTGTTGATCCCAAATCAAAAACGATTGATGCTCTGGTTCGGCTCAACCTGCCGGCCGGTGTTGATGTAGAAATCAAGTAGCGTCTGTACCAGTAGACGTAGCTTTTAGCAATACGAAAGGGGAAAGATTTGAGGAATGATGCGGCGCGCTCCCGCTGCTGCGCGTTGGCAGTTCCCCGGATCAGAGCCAGGTATGATGAAGGGAATTTTGGGTAAAAAAGTTGGAATGACCCAGGTTTTTGATGAGAACGGAACGGTGATCCCCGTGACCATCATTGAAGCCGGGCCATGCTTTGTGACGCAAAAAAAGACACAGGAAAAAGATGGGTACAACGCCATTCAGGTAGGTTTTGGCGATGTACCTGAAAAACGGCTGAATAAACCCAATGGCGGCCATTTGAAAAAGGCCGGCGCGCCACCTCTAAGATATCTGCGTGAATTTCATGTAGATGACCCCGATGCCTACGAAACCGGCCAGGAAATTGATGTTTCGGTGTTCCGGGTGGGTGACAAGGTAGATATTACCGGTACCAGCAAAGGTAAAGGCTTTGCCGGTGTGGTAAAACGTCACCATTTCAGAGGCGGGCCAAAAACACACGGCCAGTCTGACCGCTGGCGAGCGCCCGGCTCTGTAGGCGCCGGTTCAACCCCGGGCCGCGTGTTTAAGGGTGTTCGCATGGCCGGCCAAATGGGAAATCAGCGCGTTACCGTGCAAAATCTCAAGGTGGCCCTGGTTGACCCGGACAAAAACCTGCTGGGAATCAAGGGTGCTGTGCCGGGCGCAAAAAACGGCCTGGTAATCATCCGCGAGGCGGTAAAGGGCTAGAATGCAATGAAAGTACACGTAAAGAATTTTGACGGTGAAAATGTAGAAGAGCTTGAACTGCAAGACAGCGTGTTTGGCATTGAGCCCAACACCCACGTCATGCATCAGGCACTGGTGCGCCAGCAGGCTAACGCCCGTATGGGAACGCACAAAGCCAAAACCCGTGGAGAGGTCAAGGGTACCACGGCCAAATGGTACCGCCAAAAAGGCACCGGCCGTGCCCGCCACGGCGACCGCAAAGCTCCCATTTTTGTGGGCGGCGGGCAGGCGCACAAACCGCGGCCTCGTGATTACACCAAAAAAATGCCGCGCAAAATGCGCCGGCTGGCATTGCGCTCTGCGTTGTCTGCCAAAGCCGCTGCCGATGAAATTGTGGTGCTCGATGGTTTGTCATTTGAAGCGCCCGCAACCAGCCAGGTGCTGGCACTGCTTGACAACCTTGAAATTCATGGCAGCGCGGTAATTTTGTTGCCGGAACGTAACGAGAACGTAGAAAAAAGCGCCCGCAACCTGCAAGATGTAAAAACATTGCGCGCCAACTACCTGAATATTCGGGATTTGCTGGGGTACGATTACGTGATTATCCCCAAAGGCGCTGTCCCGGTTATAGAAGGGTTCTTGGGGTAGGGGAGACGTTCAAATGCAAATGAATCCGTACCAAGTTGTTATCCGGCCCATTATCACTGAAAAGAGCGCCATTGCCGCCGAGCAAGGCCAGTACACCTTTTTGGTTGATGAACGGGCTAACAAAGTAGAAATTGCCGAAGCCGTATCTTACATTTTTGATGTAGATGTGATAAAAGTTCGGGTGCAGAACAGATCCCCCAAATTTGGGCGCTGGGGCCGCAAACGGGTAAAACGCCAATCGGCTCAGAAAAAAGCCATTGTTACCCTGCCCGCCGGGCAACGAATTGAGGCCTTTGAAGGGGTATAATCTAGCTAGGCGCGAGTGGAGAAATTAGTATGCCTGTAAAAGTTTACAAACCAACATCGCCCGGTCGCCGGGGAATGTCGGTTCTGAATTTTGAAGAGATCACAAAAAAGAAACCTGAAAAAAGCTTGCTGGCGCCGCTCAAGAAAAAAGCGGGGCGTAACAACAGCGGCCGGATTACGGTTCGGCATCAGGGTGGTGGTCACAAACGGCGATACCGGATTATTGATTTTAAGCGCGACAAACACAATATTCCGGCCAGAGTAGCCGCCATTGAGTACGACCCTAACCGCACGGCCAACATTGCCCTGCTGGTTTACGCCGACGGCGAAAAACGGTACATTCTGGCTACCGACGGGCTGCGCATTGGCGATACGCTCATGTCCGGCCCCGATGCAGAAATTCGGGTGGGCAACGCCCTGCCTATTTACCGCATTCCGCTGGGCACGCAAATGCACAACATTGAGCTGCAACCCGGCAAGGGCGGACAACTTGTGCGCTCGGCAGGAACATCGGCCCAGCTTTTGGCCAAAGAAGGCGCGTACTCCCAGGTTCGGCTGCCCAGCGGCGAAGTTCGGTACATCAACCAGAACTGCATGGCTACCATTGGGCAAATTGGCAACTCTGACCACAGCAACGTGGTGCTGGGTAAAGCCGGCCGTAAACGCTGGATGAGAGTGCGCCCCTCGGTGCGCGGCTCTGCCATGGACCCCAACAGCCACCCGCATGGCGGCGGCGAAGGCGGCTCGCCCATTGGGATGCCGGGTCCCAAGACCCCGTGGGGTAAACCCACACTGGGTGCAAAAACCCGCCGCAACAAACGAACCGACAAATACATTGTGCGGCGACGCCACGCCAAACGACGGTAAGGATGGGTAACAGATGACACGTTCACTAAAAAAAGGTCCTTTTGTTCAACCAAAATTGCTAAAAAAAATAGAAGCAATGAATGCCTCCGGAGAAAAACGAGTAATCCGTACCTGGTCCCGGGCCAGCGTTATCTTTCCGCAAATGGTGGGGCATACCATTGCCGTGCATGATGGCCGTCGCCATGTGCCCATTTACGTCACAGAAAATATGGTAGGGCATCGTTTGGGTGAATTTGTACCCACCCGGTACTTCCGCGGCCATATTGGAAGAGAAAAACGGGCACGGTAGCTGGAACAGCGTTTGTAGCCTTGGTAGTGTGCCGTGGGTTTGGGCAGTCAAACTCACCAATCGCCAAACTCTATGAACTTTAATTCTGGATAAGGTAGAAACGATGCAAGTTAGAGCAGTGAGTAAGTACATTTTAGGTTCGCCCGTAAAAGCACGCCGGGTGGTTAACAGCATCCGGGGCATGCGCGCCGAAGAGGCGCTGGAAGTGCTGGCTTTGTTGCCGCAGCGCGCCGCCAACCCGGTGTACAAAACGGTAAAAAGTGCGTTGGCCAATGCCGAGGAAAACTTTGCGCTTGATCCTGAAGATATGGTAATTTCAGAGATCAAAATTGACGAAGGCCCTCGTCTGCGGCGGGCACGGTATGGGGCGCGTGGCCGATTTAAACCAATCAAAAAACGCATGTCTCATATTACCGTTGTCCTGGAAGAAGATTACCAGGACTTTGATGAAGAGTGATGTAACTTTTAAAGTTAAGGAGAATGTAATTTGGGTCGCAAAGTACATCCTTATGGGTTCAGATTAGGAATTATCAAAGAGCATCGCGCCCGCTGGTACGCCGAAGGCAGCGAATACCGCGCCTTGCTTGAAGAAGACCTGGCCATTCATCAGCTGGTAATTGACAAGCATGAACGCGGGTCAATTGCCGATGTTGAAATTGAACGATTACCCGCCGCCAAACAGGTGTCGGTCAAAATTCACACTGCCAAACCGGGCGTTGTGATTGGCCGAAAAGGTGCGTCGGTTAACCAACTGCGCAAGGACCTTGAAGCATTAACCGGCAAAAAAGTGCACGTTGACGTGATTGAAGTGGGCAACCCCGATTTGAGCGCCCGGCTAATTGGCGAAAGCATTGCCATGCAACTGGAACGCCGGATTTCTCACAAACGGGCCATGAAGCAGGCCGTACGCCGAGCCATGAAAGCCGGTGCGCAGGGAATTATGATTACCTGCAGCGGCCGGTTGGGCGGCGCCGATATGGCCCGGCGAGAAACCCAGCGTGAAGGCCAGGTTCCGCGCCACACTTTGCGAGCCGATATTGACTATGCCCACGTTGAAGGCCTGACCACCTTCAGTAAAATTGGCATTAAAGTTTGGGTGTACAAAGGCGAAGTGTTGCCCGAACGCAAAGAAGAACAGGCCCCCATGGGAGCCTACGTCTCGCCGTAGTAAGTTAGTAGCAAAATTCTGCGTAAACCCAAAACGTAATGCGTGATACTCTTTGTTTTGCGCATCACGTGTTACGAGTATGAGGTAAGTATCATGTTAATGCCTAAACGTGTGAAGTACAGAAAGCAAATGCGAGGCCGGATGCGGGGCCGGGCAACACGCGGCGCCGAGATTTCTTTTGGCGAATACGGGTTGCAGGCGTTGGAACCGTGCTGGATGACCAGCCGCCAAATTGAAGCCGCCCGGCGGGCCATTGTCCGTTATGTGCGCCGCGGTGGTAAAGTGTGGATTCGGATTTTTCCCGATAAACCCGTAACCGCCAAAGCCGCAGAAACCCGAATGGGTAGCGGTAAAGGCTCGGTGGACCACTGGGTAGCAGTCATCAAACCGGGGCGCGTTCTGTTTGAAATTGCCGGTGTTCCGGAAGAAGACGCCAAAGAAGCCATGCGCCTGGCCGGACACAAACTGCCCATCAAAACCCAGTTTGTGCGCAGAAGCGCGGGGTAGGAGTGACTAATGAAAGCGTACGAAATCAGAAACCTGTCTGACTTAGACATTCGGCAGAAATTAGAAGAAGCCGGCGAAGAACTGTTCAACCTGCGTTTCCAATTAGCAATTGGCCAGGTTAAAGACTCAAACCGAATTACCGCGCTCAAACGCGACGTTGCCAGAATGAAAACGGTGTTGCGAGAACGCGAACTGGCTTCGGAATAAACGCACAGGAGTGGTTGAAAAATGGCAAAATCACAACGCAAGGTTCTGGTTGGCCGGGTTACCAGCGACAAAATGGAAAAAACCATTGTAGTGCAGGTAGAGCGGCTCAAGCGGCACCCCTTGTATGGCAAAATTGTTCGTCGCCACAGCAAATACAAAGTTCACGATGAAAACAATGTAGCAAAAATTGGCGATCAGGTAAAAATTATCGAAGCCCGCCCCATGAGCAAAGAAAAACGCTGGGCTTTGGTAGAAGTTTTGGGCGAGTAGGTGAATTATGATACAGCAAGAAAGTCGCCTGAAAGTAGCAGATAACAGCGGCGCAAAAGAGATTTTGTGCATCAAGGTACTGGGTGGGTCACGTCGCCGGTACGCGTACGTGGGAGACGTGATTGTTGCCACGGTTAAGCAGGCATCGCCGCAGGGCAACGTAAAAAAAGGCTCCGTGGTTAAGGCCGTTGTGGTCCGCACTGCCAAAGAATACGTTCGGCCCGATGGGTCTGTTATCAGGTTTGATGATAACGCAGCCGTAATTCTGGATGCCGACGCCACCGGCCCGCGTGGAACCCGCATTTTTGGCCCCGTTGCCCGCGAATTGCGCGAAAAAGGTTTTATGCGGATTGTCTCTTTAGCGCCGGAAGTACTCTAGCCCGGTTGGGTTAACGTGAGGAAATGCAACAATGCAGAGAATAAAAAAAGGTGATACCGTTCAGGTAATCAGTGGAAACGAAGTTGGCGCCCGTGGCGAAGTGGAACGCGTTATTATTGCCAAATACGTTGATCGCTTTAATAAAGTAACCGGCAACAACCCCAACGCCAACAAAGTGTTGGTTCGCGGGGTGAATATTCGCAAAAAGCACCAGCGCGCGGTCAGCCAAACCCGTACCCAAACCGGCATTATTGACAAAGAAATGCCCATTCATATTTCTAACGTTATGCTGGTTTGCCCCAATTGCAACGAAGCGGTACGTGTTGGCTTTAAATTAGACGGTGACGGCAAGAAAAAACGTGTGTGCAAACGCTGCCAGACGTTCATAGACTAACAGGTAGGTGGTCTGAAAAATGACTAGACTGAAAGAAAGATATAACCAGGAAATTGTTCCTGCAATGCTAAAAGAGTTTGGCTACCGCAACGTTATGCAGGTGCCAAGAATAAACAAAGTTGTGGTTAATGTGGGGCTGGGCGAGGCGCTGCAAAACGCCAAAGCCCTTGAGAGAGCCTCGGGCGATATTATGACCATTACAGGCCAACGCCCGGTCATTACCCGCGCCAAAAAATCTATTGCGGTTTTCAGACTCCGCGAAGGCAACCCGATTGGGGCAAAAGTTACCCTGCGCGGTACCCGCATGTGGGACTTTTTGGACCGGCTGCTCAACATTGCGCTGGCCCGCCAGCGTGACTTCCGGGGCGTATCGCCAGATAGTTTTGACGGCCGTGGCAATTACACCTTGGGTCTCTCTGAACAGTTGATCTGGCCCGAAATCGAATACGACAAAATTGACAAAGTGCGCGGTATGGAAGTGAGCATTGTCACTTCTGCCCAAACAGATGAAGAAGGCCGCCGGTTGTTGGATTTATTGGGGATGCCCTTCAGGAGGTAGATGAGATGGCCAAAAAATGTATGCCCATTCGTGAACAACGCAGAAAATTTGCCGTTCGGGTTAGAAACCGCTGCAGCCAGTGTGGCCGCCCCAGAGCCTACATGCGTCGCTTTGGTCTGTGCCGCATTTGCTTTCGCAAATTAGCTAACGAAGGGAAAATTCCCGGCGTTGTGAAATCAAGCTGGTAATGTACAGGATGATTTACGATTTTGGATTTACGCAGCGTGCCTGGTAAACCATGAATCGTAGATCCAAAACCGTAAATCTTTTTAATCTTTAACGAGGGACTGGTATGAGCGTAACAGATCCGATTGCCGATATGTTGACCCGCATTAGGAACGCAGGCATGGCCGGGCACACCCAAACGGCAATGCCTACATCTAAAATGCGAGAAGCAATCGCCAAAATTTTGAAAGAAGAAGGCTTTATTCAGGATTATGAAGTGCTGCCGGGCAAGGTTGCGTCTTTGTTGATCCACTTAAAATACACCCGTGACCGCCGCCCCGAACCCGTGATTGTTGGCTTGCAGCGGGTGAGCAAACCGGGGCGTCGCGTTTATGCCGGTCGCCGGGATATTCCGTATGTAAGAAGCGGCTTGGGCGTTGCCATTATGTCTACGCCAAAAGGCGTTATGACGGGTGAACAAGCTCGCCGGAACGGAATTGGCGGCGAAGTTCTGTGCTACGTTTGGTAGGGTTTGGCAGCATCAGGAGGAATTATGTCTAGAATAGGTAAATTGCCCATCCCCATTCCTCAGGGGGTGACGGTAAATATTAACAATAATGCGGTAACGGTAAAAGGCCCTAAAGGCGAACTCAGCCGGGACTTTCCGCCGGAAATTGCAATTGAAGAAAAAGATGGCCAGGTTATTGTAACCCGCAACAGCGACCACCGGATTCACCGTTCAAAGCACGGCTTAACCCGCGCACTGTTAAATAACATGGTGGTGGGGGTTAGTGCCGGTTTTACCAAAGAACTGGCCATTGAAGGTGTAGGGTACCGGGCCGCCATTGATGGCAAAAAACTGGTCATGAATGTTGGCTACTCTCACCCCATAGAATTTGACCCGCCAGAAGGCATTACCTTTCAGGTGCCGGACCGGAATGGCCGCCAGATTCTGGTATCTGGGGCAGATAAAGAAGTTGTTGGCGAGATTGCCGCGCGGATTCGCCGGACGCGCCCCCCTGAGCCGTACAAAGGCAAAGGTGTGCGCTATGCCGGTGAGCAGATTCGGCGCAAAGCCGGTAAGGCCGGTAAAGCCAAGTAAATCAGGAAACAGGTGCTACCCATGGGAAAGACTAACAAGACTTATGTTGCCAGAAAACGTCGCCATGCCCGCGTAAGGCGCCGCCTTAGCGGAACTGCAGAACGGCCACGTTTGAATGTGTTCAGAAGCCTTAACCACATTTACGCGCAGGTGATTGATGATGTTCAGGGTGTCACCCTGGCTTCGGCCTCTACCCTTGATTCAAAGGTTCAGGCATCCGGCGCGCTGGAAGGCAAATCCAGAATTGAACAGGCGGCTGAAATTGGTAAAATTGTGGCCGAACGTACACTGGATGCAGGTATTAAAGAAGTGGTGTTTGATCGCGGCGGGTACAAATATCATGGCCGGATCAAGGCTTTGGCCGATGCTTCGCGAGAAGCGGGACTGAAATTCTAACAGGAGACGGTTAATGGCACGACGTGAATTTGAAGATGCAGTAGAAGAACTTGATGAGCGTGTAGTACACATTGCCCGCACGGCCAAGGTTGTCAAAGGTGGTCGCCGCTTTAGTTTTAGGGCAGTTGTTGTGGTGGGTGATAACAAAGGCAGCGTGGGTGTGGGGGTTGGCAAAGCCCGTGAAGTGCCCGAAGCTATCCGCAAAGGCTCAGAGCAGGCCCGCCGCGCTATGAAGAAAGTTCCCACCACCGATACCACCATTCCGCACGAAATTACATCACGGTTTAGTGCGGCAGAAGTGTTTCTTAAACCCGCCGCGCCCGGTACCGGTGTGATTGCCGGCGGCGGCGTGCGTGCCGTGGTTGAAGCGGCCGGCATCCGTGATATTCTGACCAAAAGTAAAGGCAGTTCCAACATTTTGAACGTGGTTAAAGCCACAATCAAGGCGTTAAATGAATTGCAAGACCCCGTTGAAGTTGCTCATCGCCGTGGAATTCCGGTGAGCCGGGTGCAGCCGTTCTGGGTGGCAAGGAGTAAATAATGGCAGACAAAACGCTGAAAATCACCCTGGTAAAAAGCAGCATCGGGTATTCTCAACGACAAAAAGATACCGTCAGAGCATTGGGGTTGCGCCGGTTGGGGCAAACCGTTGAACACAACGATACCGCAGTCATTCGGGGTATGGTTCACAAAGTGGCCCACCTGGTTAAGGTTGAGGAAGAGTAGTTATCGGCAGATGTGAGATACGGACAGCTTGCAACAGTTGTTGAGGCTGAACACAATCTCAAATCAGGAGATCATAAATATGAAGTTGCATGATTTAAAACCCGCTCCGGGTAGCGTAAAACGAAAAAAACGTGTGGGCCGCGGGATGGCCTCCGGCAAAGGTAAAACCAGCGGCCGCGGCATGAAAGGGCAAAACGCCCGCTCCGGCGGCGGCAAAGGCCCCTACTTTGAAGGTGGACAGTTGCCGTTGGTCCGCCGGCTGCCGTTTAAACGTGGTTTTACCAATATTAACCGCGTAGAATACAAACCGGTCAACCTTGACCGCCTGCAAGAAAAATTTGGCCAGGGTAATGTAGAAGTAACCCCTGAAACACTGGTCGAGGCCGGCATTATCAAACGTTCTGACAAAGCTGTGGCTATTTTGGGCAATGGTGACCTCAGCGCGGCACTGACCGTAAAGGCGCATCGCTTCTCAAAAAGCGCCCAGGAAAAAATCGAAGCCGCCGGCGGTTCAGTAGAAGTACTGCCGTTGGCTTAATATCTCTGAAGGTTACCTGACGCAAGGATTCCAGTATGCTTGAAGCAATACGAAACGCATTTACCCTGCCGGACTTACGCAGAAAGATTGTATTCACCCTGATGATTTTGGTGGCATTCAGGGCTGCGGCCCACGTGCCGGTACCGGGTGTAGACAGCCAGGCGCTGCAAAACTTCCTGTCATCCGGCGAAGGCGGCAGCACCATTGTGCAATTCCTGAACCTGTTATCGGGCGGCGCGCTGGCTAACTTCTCGGTGATGGCAATGGGTGTGTACCCCTACATTACCGCCTCAATTATAATGCAGCTTCTCACGCCGCTTATTCCGCAATTGCAGGAACTTTCAAAAGAAGGCGAACAGGGCCGCAACAAAATTAACCTGTACACCTACTGGCTCACCGTGCCGCTGGCCGTATTGCAGGCGTATGGACAGGTTATCTTCATTCAGAGTTCTGTATCGGGTATTCTTACAGACTTTGGCTTTAGTATAAACCCGCTGGGAACGTTAACCACGCTGGTTACAATGGTGGCGGGTACTATGATTGCCGTGTGGATGGGAGACTTGATTACCGAGCAGGGTGTTGGCAACGGCCTGTCAATTATTATCTTTGGCGGCATTGTGGCCCAAATGCCCAGCCGAATTGCCGGTTTTGTCAGCCGGCAGGATTGGGTTAACCTGATTCTGTTTATGATTATCACCGTGGCAACCATTGCCGTCATTGCTTACGTGCAAGAAGGGCAGCGCCGCATTCCGGTTCAGTACGGCAAAAGGGTGCGTGGCACCAAAGTATACGGCGGGCAAAGCGCCCACATTCCGTTAAAAGTAAACAGCGCCGGAATGATTCCGTTGATTTTTGCCCAATCTATTATGATTTTTCCCAGCGCCGTGGCGGCATCGTTCCAGTTCAGCGAGAATTCATTTATTTCTGGAATGGCTACGGCAGTGGTCAACTGGTTCAGCCCTAACCCGCAATCGTGGCCCTACTGGATTTTGTACTTTTTGATGGTGGTAGGCTTTACCTACTTCTACACCGATGTCATCTTTAAACAGCAAAATCTGTCAGAAAACCTTCAGCGGCAGGGTGGATTTATTCCGGGTAAAAGGCCCGGTCGTCAAACCAAATCTTACCTTGAAACGGTAGTTCAGCGAATCACCCTGGTGGGCGCACTCATGTTGGGCTTTGTGGCTGTGCTGCCCTGGATTGTAAACCTGATTCCGGGCGTAAGCCAAAGCGGCGCCCAAACCCAGGCGCTGCTGATTACCAGCACCGGCCTGCTGATTGTGGTGGGTGTTGTGCTAGACACCATGAAACAACTTGAAGCGCAGTTGCTTATGCGCAACTACGAAGGATTTATCAACTAATCCCGTTGGGGATTATTCAGCAGCAATGCGATTGAACAGAGCCAGACGGATAGTTTTGAAATCCCGGCAGGAAATAGCCTTAATGAAACAAGCCGGTTCTGTGGTTGCCGCGGCTCTGGATGAAGTAAGAAAACACGTACGTCCCGGTATTTCTACCGGTGAACTCAATGACATCGCCGAAGATGTTCTCAGGCGGAAAAACGCCACGCCTGTATTTAAAGGCTATCCCAACCCGCATCAGGGGGCGCCGCCTTTTCCGGCAACCATTACTGCCTGCGTTAACCACGAACTGGTACACGGTATTCCCAGTTACCGGAAAGTATTGCAGGAAGGCGATATTTTCAGCGTAGATTGCGGGGCCTACTACAAAGGTTGGGTGGGCGACGCCGCCACCACTATTCCGGTGGGCGCAATATCTGAACAGGCACAACGCCTGCTGGATGTAACAGAAAAAGCCCTGTATCTGGGAATTGAGCAGGCACGTGTGGGAAACCGCACCGGCGATATTTCGGCGGCGGTTCAGACGTATGTAGAGCAGCACGGTTTCAGCGTAGTGCGAGAATACACCGGCCACGGTGTGGGCCGGAACATGCACGAAGACCCGCAGGTTCCAAATTATGGCGAAGCGGGCAAAGGTATCCGGCTGAAAAAAGGTATGACCATTGCCCTTGAGCCAATGGTTAATGCAGGAACCTGGAAAACCAAACTGCTTGATGATAATTGGATGGTTGTAACCGCCGATGGTGAGCTGTGCGCTCATTTTGAACATTCGTTTGCTGTGACCGACGGCGAACCAGAAATTCTGACATTGTTGTAAAAATCACTCGAAACTATTCGGTGAGGAGAGTAATTGTGAAAGTAAAACCTTCTGTGAAACGTCGATGTGATAACTGCAAAATTATTAAACGCCGCGGTATTGTTCGGGTAATTTGCACAAACCCCCGGCACAAACAGCGTCAAGGTTAAGGAGAGGTTGAAATATGGCCCGTATTGCTGGTGTTGACTTACCCAGAAATAAACGTGTTGAAATTGGATTAACCTACATTTACGGCATTGGTTTAACCACAAGCCAGGAAATTTTACAAAGAACCGGCGTTAGCCCCGATACCCGCATCAAAGACCTGTCTGAAGATGAAGTGGTAACGCTGCGGGACGTGGTTGAACGCGAATATGTTGTTGAAGGTGACTTGCGCCGGGAAGTAGGCCTGAACATTAAACGCCTGCAAGAAATTGGCTGCTACCGCGGATTGCGGCACCGGAGAAACCTGCCGGCCCGCGGCCAGCGCACGCGCACCAACGCCCGTACGCGGCGGGGTGTTCGCCGGACAGTGGCCGGTAAAAAACGAGCCGCCCGCAAATAAAACCCTGCTGTTTTGCAATTTGAGTAAAATGTGTTGTCTGTTTAAATTGCTCAGGTTGCAACATCAGGCGTTAGTAAATTAGCAAAATGTAAATCCGCATTGAACCCGATTTTGGAGGACTGATGGCAAAGCAAAAAGCGCGACGTGTGCGATCTGGCGGGAAAAAAGAAAAGAAGAACATTCCGGTAGGAAAAGCGTTTATTTACGCTACATTCAATAACACCATTATCACCATCACCGACCCGTATGGCAACACCGTATCATGGGCCAGCGCCGGTACCAGCGGCTTCAAAGGTTCGCGCAAGAGTACCCCCTACGCCGCCCAGTTGGCGGCTCAGAATGCTGCCAAAACCGCCCAGGAACATGGTGTGCGAGAACTCAGAGTGTTTGTAAAAGGCCCCGGCCCCGGCCGCGAGGCAGCCATTCGGGCGCTGCAAGCCGCCGATATGAAGCTGTTGGCAATTACAGACAAAACGCCTATTCCGCACAACGGTTGCCGCCCGCCCAAAAAGCGACGCGTCTAATTGACCAGACAGGCCGGAGTTGCAATTTTAACACCCGGTAATGTTGTTTGT
>RFJF01000175.1 GCA_003695455.1 Chloroflexota bacterium | reverse complement strand
GTGGTAGATAGCCCGGCGCTGGCCGAGGTTGCCAGCGAAGCCCAGGCTCGCCTGCAACGCGTCATTCAGGCCCTCAATTGAGTTTGCCGGCCGTGACAAAATGGCCTTCACAATCGGGCGGATTTGGGTGGCATAGTTGGGCCGACCGGCCGGCGCATCACAAAAACCCGGTTTCGCTCTCTGCCGAGCGTCAACGCGTAGAAACTGGAATCAAAACTGCCAAAATAGACGGTTCCCGCGGCTACCACCGGTGCGGACCACGCCCCGCCGCCGGGTGTCTTCCGCCCCCTCACCGAGGGTGACCAGTCGCAGAAAGAGTTGCCGCGTCAGTTGCTGTGCGGCGGAATTCAAACCGCTGTAAATTTTGTCGGCGCGCCGGGCCAGCGCTCCCATCACCCCGCCGCTGATCCGGTACCTTCCAGCGTCAGCAGCCGCCCCTTGCGCCGTTCAAACAGTTCGGTCAGGGCGTATTGCAACAGGGGCAGTATCCCCGGCTGGTTGCCGATGTCGCGGATAATGGCGTGTGCCAGCCCTGCTTCCAGCCCCAACCCGACCCGCCGAGCAGGGCCGGTGATGGCCTCTTCCAACTCATCCGGGGTGAGGGGCAGCACAAACTCGGTGCGCCGGCGGGCCAGTTCCCCAAAATCCGCATATTGCAGCGGCTGGTGGGTAAAATCGGCCCGCAGAGTGATGACCACCCGCGCCGGCGGTCATTCCCCCACCACCGCCTGTCGGCTGGCCTGCTCCCGCTGCTGTTGTTCCACTTACCGGATTTGTTCCCCCTAATTTGCAGCCGCTGCCGGACACTGCTCTTGCTCATCTCTATTTGCCCTACTCGCTCCAGTACCTGCACCACTTGCTCGTAACTGCCTAACAGCCCACTCAACCAGACCGTCAGCTTGACCACTTCTTTACTCCAGTGCCGCTCAGTTAACCGTAGTTGTTTATCCAGGGGGGAAAGATGCCCTGTTGGAATGGCGCAGTTTGGCTGCTTTTTGGTGAGTGGGGACACAATGAAACCCGGCCGTATTCAAAATTTGGGTACGATGGTAAAATAGGCGGAACGGGGCGAATCCAATCGCCTCCGACTGAAATCAGGGAGCCGCCAATGAATTCTTACCAACGTTTTACCAATCGGATGCAGGGCCAGCCAGTGGACCGCCCTCCCAATTTTGACATTATGATGCAGTTTGCCACGCATTACATCAACCGGCCGCTGCGCCCCTACCATCTGGATTACCGGGTGCTGGTTGAGGCCAATCTGGCCGTGCAAGATGCCTTTGAGCTGGACATTGTGCAGGCCATTTCCGACCCCTACCGCGAAACTCACGACTTTGGCGCGGAAATCGAATTTCCGGAAGATGAACTGCCGATGTCATTTGTGCCGCTCATCAAAGAACCGGCAGACCTGAACACGCTGAAATCGCCGGACCCGTACACCGGCCCCCGCATGAGCGACCGGCTGGAGGCCATCCGCCTGTTCCGCGAGCAGGTGGGCGGTCAGGTTCCCATTATGGGCTGGGTTGAAGGCGCGCTGGCCCAGGCCGCCGACCTGCGGGGCATCAGCAATATTATGATGGATTTGTACGACCGGCCGGCCTGGGTACACGAACTGCTGGAACGTTGCGCCGAGGTAGAAATTGCGTTTGCCAAAGCGCAAATTGAAGCCGGCGCAGACATCATCGGCCTGGGCGATGCGGTGGCCTCGCAGGTCAACCCCGCCATGTACCGCGAGTTTGCCCTGCCCTACGAGCAGCGCATTTTTGACGCCGTTCACCGGGCCGGCGGATACGCTCGGCTGCACATTTGCGGCAACACCAGCCGCATTGTGCCGGATATGGTTGAAAGCGGGGCGGACATTATTGACCTGGACTGGATGGTGGATATTGGCCGGGCCGCCGGAATAATTGGCGAGGGTGGGCCGGTTATCTGCGGCAACTTTGACCCGGTTTCGGTGATGCTGCAAGGCACGCCGGACGAGGTGTACGCCGCCACCACCCAATGTCTGCAACGGGGCGGCTCCCGGCTCATCAGCGCTGCGGGCTGTGAAATCCCCGACGGCACGCCGCACCAAAACCTGCGGGCGCAATCACAGGCCCTGCAAGACTTTGGCACGGGAGTGTGACAGAACCTGCGGCACGGCAACGAGAATGAAAACCTGGTAGTCCCGGCATCCCTATGGCGGGCAACCCGGCGGGCATGGGGATGCTCCGCCTACCGTTTGCCGTCTACTGTTTGCCGTCTACTGTTTGCCGTATTTTCACGGAGGATGAAAGTGACAACCACTCAACTCGACATTGAACAACCGGAACAACTGCTGGCCTGGTTGCAGGAGTCCGGCCTGATTGAGCCGGACGAACAGCCCGCCATGCAGCCCCTTAGCGGCGGCGTTTCCAACCGGACCGTGCTGGTGCAGCGTCCCTCTGGCCAGGCGTGGGTGCTCAAACAGGCGCTCGAAAAGCTGCGGGTGGCGGTGGATTGGTTCAGCAACCCGGAACGGGTGCACCGCGAAGCGATGGGCCTGCGCTGGCTGACCCAACTGGCCCCGCCCGGCGCCATCCCGGCCCTGGTTCACGAAGACCACGCTGCCCACCTGCTGGTAATGGATGCCGTACCCCAGCCCCACGCCAACTGGAAAACAATGCTGCTGGCGGGCCAGCTTGACAGCAACCACGTGAGCCAGTTTGCCCGGCTGCTGGGCGCTGTTCACCGCCGCGCTTTTGAGCGCCGCAGCGAGGTGGCCCCGGCCTTTGCCGATGACTCCTTTTTTGAGTCGCTCCGGCTGGAGCCGTACTACAGCTTTACCGCCGGGCAGCTCCCCCCCGCCGCCGATTTTCTGCATCGTTTGATTGCCGACACCCGCCGCCAGCGGCTCACGCTGGTCCACGGCGATTTCAGCCCCAAAAATATTCTGGTTTACCAAAACCGGTTGATTCTGCTGGACCACGAAGTCATCCATTGGGGCGACCCCGCCTTTGACGTGGGCTTCTCGCTGACCCACCTGCTCAGCAAAGCCCACCACCTGCCTGCCCGCCGCGCCGATTTTGCCGCCGCTGCCGGGCAGTACTGGCAGGAGTACGCCGCCACGCTGGGCGATGTTCCCTGGGCAGATGCGCTGGAACCGCGCGCCGCGCGGCACACCCTGGCCTGCCTGCTGGCCCGCGTTGCCGGGCGCTCGCCGCTGGAATATTTTTCCGCCGAACTCCGCGCCCGCCAGCAACAAATTGTCACCGGCCTGATGCAAGCGCCGCCCCAAACCATCAGCACCCTCATCCAACAATTCATTGAAAGGTTGTAAAAAATGCCTGCCATCAAACAATTAACCGCTCTGGAAATTCTGGACAGCCGGGGACGTCCCACCGTGCAAACCACCTGCCGCCTGCAATCCGGCGCGGCGGCTACCGTGTCTGTGCCGTCCGGCGCGTCCACCGGCG
>RFJF01000174.1 GCA_003695455.1 Chloroflexota bacterium | reverse complement strand
GACGCGGTAACTGCTGCCCGACACACAGCGTTTGCTGCTACCGGCCCCGTTCAAATGTCCAACCCGGCCGACCCTTCGGCAGAAGCAGATGAAAGTTTGCAGCAGGTTTGGGTTGCCCCGCTAAAACTTAGAGACGTGACCATTGGCGATTTGCAATTTCATGGTTTGGATAACGGCCGGGAGTGGACGGAAAATGAGCAGGCGCTCATTGACGCGGTGGTTGACCAGGTTGTGCAGGCCGCAGAAAACCTGCGCCTGCTCAATGAAACGCAGGAACGCGCCAGCCGGGAGCAGTTGATTGGGCAAATTAGCGATAAATTACGCCGCGCGCCCGATTTTGAATCGTTGATGAAAATTGGGGTAGAAGAACTTGCGCGCGCGTTGGGGCCGAACCGCACGTTTGTGCGGATGGGGGGTGAATCGCAATTGCGGCAAGACGCCAAACAACTTCCCCCCACCACCGATTCTGCTGCCGGCCCGCCGTCCAAATCTGACATTTTGTCCAAAAAGCTGACACCACCCGGCTCTGCAAACGGACGGAGAGACACAAACTCATGAGCGATTTCAACTATTCGCCGTTGGACCCCGCATCTAACCTGACATCCGCCCAAAAAATGAGGGCAGAGGACCTTGATTTTTACGCCCTGCTGCGCAGAAATGGCGCCGACGGCCAATTGTTTTTCAACAAACGGCGGGCCGTTCTGTTTGATGTGGAGGCAATGGGCGCACTGCGACACCAGTTGGTCAGCACACTGGGCACGGAACTGGCTATGGGGGTTTTGCTGCGTTTTGGGTATGCGCAGGGTTATCAGGATGCAGAAACCCTGGAAAACACCTTTGATTGGGAATCTGAGGCCGATTGGCTGGCTGCCGGCCCCAAAATACACAATCTTGAAGGCATTGTTCACGCCAAAACTGACCACATCGAGTTTGACCGGGAGTCCGGTAAATTTTTGATGCGCGGCAAATGGCACGGCTCTTACGAGGCCGAAGAACACCTCAAGCGGTTTGGCCCGGATAATCACCCGGTTTGCTGGACGCTGGCCGGGTATGCTTCCGGGTATGCCACCCGTTTTTTGGGCAAAGATGTGCTGGCTATTGAAACCGAATGTGTGGGCAAAGGCGACCCACACTGCGCCTGGGAAATTCGGCTGGTTGACCAGTGGGGCGCCCAGGCCGAACGTTATTTGCACGCTCTGCAAGAAATTGACCTAGCCGATCAGCTATCCAAATCCCGGCGGCAACTGACGCAGATAAACGCCATCATTGAAAACAGCCCGGCGGTCCTGTTCAGATGGCGCGCCAAAGATTGGGCGGTAACATATGTGTCTGACAATGTGAAACAGTTTGGTTATTCACCCCAAATGTTGCTCAACGGCTCGGTTGCGTTCACCTCACTGATTCACCCAAAAGATTACCAAAGGCTTCAGCAAAAGGTTCAACAGGCAATTTCCAGCGGTCAGCATCAATTTTCGTGCGAATACCGGCTGCTCAGGCAAAACGGTGATGCGTGCTGGGTTGAAAATCAACTAACCCTTGAACGCGCTGAAAACGGCGATGTGACCCATTGCCAGGGCGTAATTCTGGATATCACAGAGCGAAAACGGGCAGAAGAATCATTGCACCGGCTCTCGGTAGCGGTTGAACAAAGCGCCAACACCGTTGTCATCACCGATTTGAACGGATATATTGAATATGTAAACCCCAGGTTTACCCAGACCACCGGTTATACCAGAGAAGAAGCCCTGGGCCAGCATACCCGTATTTTGAAATCCGGTTTTACCCAACCCGAAGAATACAAGGAGATGTGGCAAACCATTGTCAGTGGGCATGAGTGGCGCGGAGAATTTCATAACAAGAAAAAATCCGGCGAACTCTACTGGGAAACCGCCCTTATTTCTCCTATCCGCGACACCACCGGAGAAATTACCCACTTTTTGGCGGTCAAAGAAGAAACTACCGCCCGTAAAGAGGCGCAGTTAGCGCTGGCAAAACGCGCGGTTGAACTTGAAACTGTATTCCGCGTAGGCGCCGCCGCTACCACAATTCTAAATGTAGATACCTTGCTTCAAACCGTGGCCGATATGACCAAAGATAATTTTGGCCTGTACCATGCCCAGATTTTCCTTGCTGATAACAACCAAAATATGCTCAAACTGGCTGCCGGAGCCGGCCACATTGGACAACAAATGGTTGCCCAGGGCTGGACGGTGCCGTACTCTCGCACCAATTCTTTGCTGGTCCGGGTTATGCAAACCCAGCAAGGTGAAATTGTAAACAATGTGGATGATGAAGCAGACTACCAGCCACACCCTCTCCTAAAAAATACCCGGGCTGAACTGGCTGTACCGGTAATGGTTGGTAATGAATTGTTGGGTGTGCTCAACGTTCATTCAGAAAAAACAAACTTCTTTTCAGAAGAAGACCTAAAAATACAATCAACGCTGGCCGCTCAGGTGGCGGGGGCTATCAGAAATGCCCGGTTATTTGCCTCCGTATCTCAAGCGCAGGAAGAAGCCGAAACGCGACTCCGCGAAACCCAAATTTTACAGCAACTTGTCCAATCGCTTACGGGCGCGCTGCAAGTCAAAGAAGTTATTGACGCATTCTTTAACGCTTGTATTCAATTATTGGGGTTTGATTTTGCTGTATTTTCGCTGGTTGATGAAGAACAGCAGCGTGTAAAAGCCGTGGCCGGCATCAATGTTTCCAAAGAACGCATTGCCCGGGCCAATCACCCGCTAACCAGCAATAATATTATGGCTAATATTATCAGAACCGGCCAAACAGAAATCATCACCGGCCAGAACCCCCGGTTTGGTCCCGAAGATTTTGAAACTGAAGACACGGGGGCATGGGGCAGCCGGATTTTTGCCCCAATCTCAATCCACCAGAAAAATATTGGCCTGATTGAAGCAGGATTCAAGGAAAATATTACCACTGTGCAGGAATCACAGGTCAATTTGTTGCGTGCCCTGATTGACCAGACCGCCGTGGCACTGGAGGGCGCACGCCGCTATGAGGAAAGCCTTGAAGCAGCACGCCGCGAGCAATTACTGCGCCAGGTTTCGGCCCACATTCGCAGTTCTGCCGATGTCAACTCAATTTTGCGAACCGCCGCCAAAGAAATTGGCCGCAACCTGCAACGTCCAACCTCGGTGCGGCTGGCCAGGCCCAACACCAACAATGGAGAGGCTGGCCACCCTGCGGTAAAGAAAGAGAACGACTGAGATGACTAATCCCCAAACCCTTAGCCGTTTACAGTTTGAAAAAGCCGGTACAGCGTTGCTGGTTATTCAGCATGAGCAAATTATTGATGCCAATGATAGCGCGGCCCGCCTGTTTAATTGCCCGCTTGATGACCTCATTGGCCAGCGCCTGCTGGATTTTTCGCCGGAAACGCAACCGGATGGTCAAAATTCAGCAGAACTGTTGCAGGAATATAAAAATCTGGTGGCAGATGGACATTCTCCACGGTTTGAGTGGGAATTTAACCGGCAAAGCGGCCAAACCCTTTTTACACAGGTGATACTGAGCAACCTGACCTTTGAGGGTCAGGATTACCTGCAAGCCGAGTTAACCGATATTTCGGCCTTTAAAATTGGCCGGCAATTATTGGCAGACTCAGAGCAGCGATCATTAGACCTGATTAACTTTTTGCCCGATGCCACCTTTGCCATTGACACCAACGGCACGCTCATTGCCTGGAACAGAGCCATGGAGCGCGCCACCGGCATTAAAGCCGCAGACGTGCTGGGCAAAGGTGATTATGAATACGCGCTGCCTTTTTACGGTCAGCGGCGTCCGGTTTTGGTTAATCTGGTACTTGAACCCGCAAATGAAATTGTTCGCAACTACTACTCCTACCTTGAAGAAGAAGATGAACACAGCCTGGTTACCGAAGTGTTCACCCCTTATTTTGTGCGACCAGGTGGCGCGTATGTGTGGGCCAAGGCATCCCGGCTTTACAACGCCAACGGCGAGGTTGCAGGCGCTATTGAAACGGTCCGGGATATTACCGACCGCAAAATGCTGGAACAGCAAATTCAGGAATCATTTGACCGGCGGGAGCAGCAAATACAAATTACCACTGAAATTGCCCAGCAAATTATGGCTGCGCCCTCGCTGAATGAGCTGTTTGACCGGGCTGTCAACCTGGTTCACAGCCATTTTGGCTACTACGGTGTTCAGCTTTATACGCTTAATGACGATGTGTTGAATTTGGAGCAAAGCGCCGGAGACACAGGCCGCATGATTCCAGCGGCCCACCACACCCTGCCTGTAACAACGCCGCACAGCCTGGTTGCAAAAGCTGCCGCCGGCAAGTTGCCCGTGCTGGTACCCGATGTGTTGCAGGAGTCCGGCGGGTTGTCCAATCCGCCTTTGCCCAAAACCCGGGCTGAGTTGGCCGTGCCAATTCTGTTGCGCGGCCAGGTTTTGGGGGTGCTGGTGGTACAAAGTGATAAAACCGGCGGACTGTCAATGGAAGACCAGATTTTGCTGGCCGGTTTGTGCGGCCAGATTGCCAGCGCCATGGAGAATACCCGGCTCATAGCCTACCATACCCGCGCCGAGGCCGAACTGAAAGCTCATGTGCAGGAATTGAACACCTTGCAACGGATGTTGCGCCGCGAAGGCTGGCAGACGTATCAAATAACAAAAACCGACAACGTACAGGGGTTTCATTTTTCAGATGACCGTCTCAAACCTATTTACGCCGATGAGTTTGACCCGCGCCCCGGCAGCCCTGCCCAATCGGGCAACACCAGCAAGCTATCCAGCCACCCGCTGGTTATTGCCGGCGATGTGATTGGTTCGGTGGATGTGCTGGATAACCCGGAACACCCGTTAACCGCTAAAGACCGTGCATTTTTGGCCGCCATCACAGAGCAGATTTCAGAGGCGCTGGAGCGTGCCCGGCTGTTGGAACAAGCGCACAAACGGGCCACAGAACTTGAAACCGTGGCCCAGGTTGGCACTGTGGCCTCTACTGTACTCAAAACTGATGAGCTTTTGCAGACCGTGGTAGACCTCACCAAAAGCAGGTTTGAATTGTACCACGCCCACATTTATCTGCTCAACGCTACCGGCGACACACTGGTTTTGGCCGCCGGCGCCGGTAAAACCGGAAAAACCATGGTCAAACAGGGCTGGAGTATCCCATTGGATCGAACCGATTCAATTGTGGCGCAAGCCGCCCGAACCCGGACGGGGGTAATTTTTAACAATGTGCAAAGTGCGCCGGAATTTCTGCCCAACCCACTGCTGCCCAATACCCGGTCTGAGTTGGCCGTGCCTATGCTGGTAGGTAACCGGCTGTTGGGTGTGCTCGATGTGCAATCTGATGTGGTTGACTATTTCACGGAAGACAATCTTCGTATTCATTCCACGCTGGCGGCACAGGTGGCGGTTGCCCTGCAGAACGCCAGTCTGTACCAGGAAACCCAAACTACGCTCAGTGAAATGGAGTCTCTGTACAACGCCAGCCGCCGCATCAACGAGGCGACAGACCTGCAAGAAATTGTGGCTGCCGTTGCAGAAGGCGGTTCGGTGCCGGTGGTTGACCGGATTTTGCTGGTCTACTTTGAATACAATGCCATTGAAGAACTTGAAAGTATTGTTGTGGCTGCAAACTGGGAAGCAGCCGGTAAATCGGCTACATCTGTGGGTACACGGTACCCCAAACACGTGTTTCCGGTGGTAAACCTGTTACAGCGTGCAGAGCCGCTTTTTGTAGATGACATTCAAAATGACCCGCGGATAGACCTGACCACGCTTGATACATTTTACCGGCTCAACATCCGTTCGCTGGCGGTGCTGCCGTTGTGGGCAGGGCGCCGGCAAATCGGGGCGCTGTTACTGGAGTCGGCAGAAGTGCATCAATACACAGAACGCCAAATGGCGCCGTACATTTCGCTGGCCTCGCAGGTGGGGGTTGCTGTAGAAAACCGGCGGCTGCTTGAAGAAACCCAGCGGGCGCTGGCAGAGGTGGAGGCCGTTCAGCGCCGGTACACCGTACAGGCCTGGCAATCCTACGAGAAGCGAGATGCCGCCCCCGGCTACCAGCACGTTCGTCAGGGCGTACTGCCGCTCAACAATGAACTCCCCCCGGAGGTTGCGCAGGCCATTGCCAGCAAAAAAACAACCGTCATCTCCAGCGCGGGCGCGCCGGCAACCCACGGTTCGGCATCGTCAGATGCGGCCAGAGCCAGCCTGATTGTGCCGCTAAAGGTGCGTAATGAAATCATCGGAGTGTTGGGGTTGCAAGAGGCCGATCAGGATAGGGAGTGGACGCCGGAGGAAATTGCGTTGGTTGAGGCTGTAGCCGAGCAAATGGCGCTGGCAGCCGAAAACCTGCGCCTGCTGGATGAAACCCAGCGGGCCGCTTGGCGTGACCAGATTGTGAGCGAATCTACCACGCAGCTCTGGTCATCCGCAGAAATTGAAGATGTTATGAAAACCGCCGTAACCCAGTTGGCCGACAAACTCGGAGCCTCAGAAGTTGTCATCCGGCTGGGCACCGAGGAACAACTGTTGGACGATTGACCGATGGAGGAATACTGTGCGCGCAAAATTTTTCATGCTTATTGTGTTGCTGTTATTCAGCGGGCTAACCGCCGGGTGTGGCGGCGTTTCGGCGCAGCCGGCCACTGACTTGACTCTGCAACTCAACTGGACCCATGAAGCAGAGTTTGCCGGATTTTACATGGCCCAGGAAAAAGGATTTTATGAAGATGCCGGCCTGAATGTAACCATTAACCCCGGCGGACTGGGCGTTGATGAATACCAGGTTTTGCTGAATGGCAAAGCCGATATTGCCGTGTTGACCCTTAACGAATACATTACCGGTGTTGAGGCAGATGATGCAACCACCGCATTTGGGGCGGTATTTCAACTGCCGCCGCCGGTGTTGTTCTCGCTGGCAGAAAGTGGCATCAAAAGCCCCGCCGATTTTGCCGGCAAACGACTGGCTATTAAAGATGAAGGGTGGCGGCAAATTTTTCACGACGTGCTAAAAAATGCCGGCGTACCGTTGGATGCGGTTGAAGAAGTTGACGTAAATTTTGACCAGATGCAACTGTTATTTGATGGTGAAGTAGACGTGTGGAGCGGCTACGTTCACGATGAAATTACCGATGCCCGGCTGGCCGGCTATGATTTGAACCTGATTTTTCCGTACGAATACGGCGTGGGCAGTTACGAAGGAATATTGACCGCCAAAAAAGATTTTGTCAGCCAATCGCCAGATGTCATCGAACGGTTTTTCAGGGCTACGCAGCAAGGCTGGCTGTACGCGGTTGAAAATCCGGATGAAACCGCCGAGATTCTGGCCAAATGGCAGCCCGACCACGATGTGAATTTTCACCGGACGGCGATCAATGCGTTGATTCCTCTGGTTGACACCGGCGAACATCCCATCGGCTGGATTGATGAGGCGCGCTGGCGGCAGGCATTAGGGAGCGTTGCCAAAGAAGATGACCCAAAATACACCGCAGATTTTTTATCAGCCATTAACCAGTAACCTGTAATATGAAATTAATTAACGCCCATAGTTTTTGAACAGAGGCCGCCATGGCACAACAAACGCAAAAATTCAATCCCTTAAAGGCCGTATTCCGCAAAATTAACCCGGCGGCCAGCCTTCAAAACCAGTTGCTCATTGCGTTCAGTGTTACTGTGTTGCTGGCAATTGTTGTTTCAAGCAGTATTGTAACGTGGCTGGAAACCCGGGCCGCGCGGGAAAACGTATTTGAACAACTGGAATCGATTGCAATTTTAACCGAGTCTGAAATTAACACCTGGGTAGAAAACCTTGAAACCGACCTGGCCGTGCTGGTTGCGCAAGATACCGCCCTGCGCCGGATGCGGCAAGCGCTGGACAAACAAGCCTTCCTGTTTGTAACAACCCGGGAACTGCGCGGCAACTTTGACACAATGATTGACCTGACCGACCGCTTCTCTGAAATATTTTTGCTGGATACAGACGGGCAGGTTGTTGTATCTACCAACCCGGTGCAGGAAGGAAAAATATTCAAGCAGGAAACTTTCTTTCACGAGGGGCTGATTGCGCCGTTTGTTCAAACACCGCGCTATTCGCCGGCGCTGGACCAGGTATCTGTGATTGTGGCCCGCCCGGTGCACCGCATTGACGGCAAGGTAATTGGCGTGCTGGCCGGCCGGGCCAATCTGGACCAGCTTAATGAGATTACGGTGGACCGTTCCCGCTTTGGCAAAACCGGCGAAAGTTATCTGGTTGGCCTGAATCACGGGTTGATTACCCAGTCTCGCCACCCCGGATATTTGCCCCGCCAAACGTTTGTGCGCAGCGATGGTGTAAACATTGCCCTGAACCAGCAGCAGAACGGTAGCGGCTTGTATAATGACTTCCGGGGCGAGCCGGTGGCAGGCGTTTACAGATGGCTGCCTTCTCTGAAGGTTGCGCTGCTCACCGAGCAGGACCAGTCAGAAGCCTTTGAGTCGGTGCGGGTGTTTTTGGTTACTAACCTGGCTATTGCGGCCATTGCCGTGCTGGTGGCTATGGCCGCAGCGGTGTATGTAACCCGCAGAATTTCCAGACCCATCAAAGAGCTGGCCGATACCGCCACCCAAATTGCCGCCGGTGACCTAAGCCTGCAGGCCCAAACCCATCGCGCCGATGAAATTGGCGACCTGACCCACTCATTCAACCGGATGACGGAACGGCTGCGAGAATCAATTGAAACATTGGAAGACCGGGTGCAGGAGAGAACCCGGGCGCTGGAAATTGAGGCCGATGTCAGCCGGCAGGCCATTGCCACGTTGGATATTAACGAACTGTTGCAATCGGTGGTCAGCCGGATTCAGGATGAATACAATTTTTATCACACTCACATTTATCTGATTGACCACGCCACTGATGCCCTGATTATTGCCGCCGCGGCCGGAAAAACCGGGCAAATTCTGACTGCCAGAAACCACCGCTTACAAATGGGGCAGGGTATTGCGGGCATGGTTGCCCAGTCAAATCAGGTGTTTTTCAGCAACAATGTCCGTCAGGAAAGTAATTTTCAAATCAACCCGCTTTTGCCTCAAACACAGTCAGAATTGGCGGTGCCGTTGCGCCGGGGGCAAGACGTGGTAGGTGTGCTTGATATTCACGCCACCAGAAAAAACCGCTTCACGCCGGAAGACATTGGGTTGATGCAATCAATTGCCAACCTGACCGCCATTGCGCTGGACAACGCCCGCCTGCTGGACGAAACAAAAGAGGCGCTCAAAAAAGTTGAACACCTGAACCGCCAGCTTACCCGTGAAAGGTGGGAAGAATTTACAGATACACTGACCACGTCCGGGTATCGTTACAAAACCGGCCATACTAACCCCCTGCCCCAGCAATCAGATGTGTGGCTCTCGCCGATGAAGCAGGCTGCCAAAAGCAAGCAACTGGTCAAACAATCCGGCAAAACCAACGGCGACAACCCCAAATCTGAATTGGCAGTGCCGCTGGTTTTGCGGGACCAGGTAATTGGCGTGCTGGGCGTTCGCCGGGAAGAAGTGCCGCTGTGGGCCGAAGAAGAAGTGGCCGCCATCGAGGTGGTTGCCGGGCAGGTGGCGCGCGCGCTGGAAAACGCCCGCCTCTCAAAAGAGCAGGAAAAAACCATTGTGCAGCTCAAGGAATTGGACCGTCTCAAATCAGAATTTCTGACCAGCATGAGCCACGAACTCCGCACCCCGCTCAACTCTATTATTGGCTTTGCCGATGTGCTCCTGCAAGGCATTGACGGAGAGTTGCCGGAGTTGGCCCTCAACGATATCCAACTGATTTACAACAGCGGCCAGCACCTGCTGGCTCTTATCAATGACGTGCTTGACCTTTCAAAAATTGAAGCCGAACGAATGGAACTGGTGCTGGAAGAGGTAAATGTTGCCCAAGTCACTCAGGAAGTCCTTTCGGCCTCCGGTTCGCTCTTTAAAAACAAGCCCGTTAAAATTGTGCAGGAGATTGACCAGAATCTGCCGTTAGTGCAGGCCGATAAATTGCGCTTTAATCAGATTATGTTAAACCTGGTCAGCAACGCCGCAAAATTCACCAAAGAGGGAACGATTACTATTCGGGCCGGTATTTCAGAGCACAACCCGGAATTTGTGCGAATCTCGGTGAAAGATACCGGCATTGGCATTATGCCGGACAAACAACAAACCATTTTTGACCGGTTCCGCCAGGCCGACAGCTCAACCACCCGGCAGTACGGCGGCACCGGGCTGGGGTTGGCTATCTGCAAAAAGCTGGTAGAAATGCACGGCGGAGAAATCGGCGTGAACAGCCAGATAGGGCAAGGCTCCGAATTCTACTTTACCATTCCGCTGGCCGGCGCTTCTGTGGCAGCAGAAACCCAGAAATCAGGCCCGGCAACAAATTGATATTTGAAATCAGAAATGTTAAAATATAAACCCCTATCGGGTTTGGCAAGTAACTTATTTTGATTAGCTGCAACACGCCAGTCAAATTGCTCAAAATCCCCGTGTGTTCTTTGCAAACCACTCTTATCGGCAGGAGGACGCAGTAGATGTTGATTTTATATGTAGAAGACAATTTTGAAAACAAGCTATTTGTGCGACGGGTCATTGAATCGATGGGCCACGAAATGATGGAGGCCGAAACCGGGCCGGACAGTTTGTTGCTGGCCGCAGAACGCAAACCGGACCTGATTTTAATGGATGTGAACATCCCCGGCATGGATGGTTTGGAAACCACCATCAAATTCAAACAAGACCCGGAACTGTCTCACATTCCGGTGATTGCGCTCACAGCCAACGCCATGAAGGGCGATAAAGAACGCTGCCTGGCCGCAGGCTGCAACGGTTATATGCAAAAGCCGGTGGGCGTGTCTGATTTGCGCCGCGAGATTAATTTTTATGCCCGGCAACTGGCCGGAGATAACAGCGGCTAGCATATCACAACACACCGTTGCCCCGATGGCTTTGTTGGCCATCCCATTGCTGATACCGGGCGCCTGCCGATTCTAACCCTGCCCGGGTTTGTTGCTTAAAATCTTAATTTACAGCCATCAGTTTTTGCGGGTGGCTGTTTTCTTTAAAATTTAACAAAAGTGGCAACGCATTCAGTTTATGGTATAATGAAGCAGTTTACATAATTTGCTGAATTCAATTACCTCATATTATGGCGTGCGGGTTGTTGTGTTGGTTGGGTCCCCCGAATTTTGCGATACTGCAAAAATTACAGATTGAGGTGGTCACAAATTAAATTTGTTGATATAATGAAAATGCTTTTGGTTTACATAATTTTGGGTGACGTCAAAGCGTAATTATGGTATAATAATTACGGTTTTTTCATCGGTTCAGCCGGTAACGGCTGAACATCGTCGGCATTTCCCCAGCAGAAAAGCAAACCGCAAACGACCACTGAAGTGATTTTGAGGCGGAGGTACGGTTTATGGCAAAACGGAAACGGGCAAGCTTAAAAGATAGAAGCCCTGACACCCTGGGGTTAACCTCAAAAAAAGGGAAAGGGATGGATTTGCTGTTTGGCGGCCCGCTGGAAGAAGAACCGGATTCCTCAGATGAGTCAACACTTGATTCTGTCAGCCCCGATGAAGATTTGACAGGGTTGATTGTTGAAGAAACACCACCCACCCCAACAGATGCCACTGCTTCTCCGGCCGGTGCAGCAGAAACAGAAGATTACGGCAACAGAGCCGTTGACGAATGGGGGTTGCCGGTTGCGCTTGACGCCCCCCCCGATGACCTGATTCTGGCATCGTCAGATGATGAGCCTGCGGCGGCTTCACCCACCACCGGCGAAGCAGACCCGGTTTCTGCAGCAACTTCTCCCTTTGCCCTGCCCGCAGAAGAACCCTCAATGGCGCCGGGAACAGACCCCAATGATTTATCCGGCATTATGGATGACGACAATTCACCAATTGTGGAGGAAGAGACCTTGGCTAACTCAGGCAATGAAAATGACCTTTCTGGAATAGTAGAAGATGGTTCCGCAGCCTCCGGCAGCGACGACCTGACCGGCATTGTAACCGACGATACCCTGGCCGGGGTTGGTCCATCTGCACCGCCCGACCCTGCTAACGACTTCTCCGGAATTATGGGGCCGGATGAAGAACTGGCAGGCATGGCATCTGCCCCACCGCCGGCCACAGCCGCACCGATTGACGTACCGGCCAGTGCCTACAGCCCGCCGCCGGCGCCCGGCACCGTGGTAGACACCACCCCCTACAGCCCGCCGCCGGCCGTTAACGTGCCGCCGCCCAGCACAGCCACCGGAGCGCCCAGCCTGTCGCCGCCGCGGATTGTGGGTATCGAATCGGTGGGGGGCATTGCGGCCGAAGCCCTGCCGGTATCGGCAGAAGATATTTTGCCGCAAGACGCACTCACCAAATTTGGCGACCACACCATGACGGTTGAAAAACGTGAACGCCTGCAACGTGATGCCGCTACCGCAGAAAAAATTGCCAAATATATTGGGCCGGAGCGTCGCCAGAAACTTGACGACGAAATTATGGGGCTGTACGACGAGGTGGCCCACGAACTGAGCGACAACAAAGACGACGCCGCCTTTGCCCTGAAAACCCTGCGCGAAGCCCAGGAAATTGTCATTGAAGATATCAGCGATTACGATGACGCCCTGTACCGGGTATCTGTGGTACGCACCATGTTGGTGCGCAAAAGAAACCTGCGCAACTGGTCATACTCGTGGGGCATGGTAGTCTTTGCCTATGCCATGATTTGGATGGCCCTGTTTGTCATCGGTATCCTGTACATTGACCCGTCTGATGTAAGCGGCCTCAGCGAAGGCGCCGCGGCATTGCGCTCGGCGTGGTTGTCATCGCTGGCGGGCGGCATTGGCGGCACCATTGCCATTTTGTACAGCCTCTCGTGGCGGGTAGCCATCAAACACGAATTTGACCGCCAATATATTATGAAGTATCTGGTGCAACCCGTTATGGGTTTTGTGCTGGGGGCCGTGATATTTTTCATTACCAGCGCCGGATTCTTGCTGTTCAATCCATCGGCTGCCAGTGATGGCGCCGAAGCATTTATTGGCGGGCCGCAACTGATTGCCTTCCAACTGCTGCTTGGCTTCATTGCCGGTTTCCGGCACCGGGTGGTGTACTATCTGATTGACCGGATTGTGCAGAAAATATCACCCACCGCCACCGAAAGCAAACAGCCCACCAGCGTTGTACCGTCAGAAGATTACGAGCGTCTCAGCGCGGTGCGGCACGTGAATCAGTAAATCACACAAAAAACCCATCTCACACATCCGGAGGAATGGATTATGGCAGAACTTAATCTCAAAGAGGGCCAACTTTACTTGCTAGACGGCAACATGCTGGTAGAAGCCACCCACAACGACAATACCGGCATGTGGCAGCTTCACGAGCCGGAAGATCGCTCAAGCTGGCTGGTTTTGCCAAACGGCAAGTTGATGGGCTTGCAGTACGACAGCGCCCGTGACAAATTTTTACTGGAGCCGGAACCCGATGTCTGGAGTACGGCTGACCTGTCTGAAGCCGATGAAAACACACCCCGCCTGCCCAAACTGCTCCGCCAGGCCGAACAAAAAGCCGCCGAACAATTTGACGGCCAGCTCACCCTGATGCGGGTCAGCACCGGCTGGAAGGCCATGCTTGGCAGCCCGGAAGCCACAGCAGAGGGCCAAAAAGAGGTGCAGAAACTGCGCACCTTCAAAAGCCTGTACGAAGCGCTGGCATCGCTGGTGTAAGCGCGGATATCAGAAATTAGAATCTTGCCGGTTGCAAGACGCCATTTTCTGTTTTCTGCTCAGTATGTGCAGAATCAATTGAAAAGTAGCTGATTCCTGACTCCCAACCCCTGAATCCTATTTCCAAGGAGTATTGAATGATTCATTACATTGAAACAAAAACCAAAGATGGCGCAACTCTGCGTATTGAAGTGGCCGATACCAGCCGGCCCACTCCCGGTTTCACCCGCCCTGCCACGTCACCTACCAATGTTTCGGGCGCGGACAACGCCGATGCGTTTGACCAACTGCTGCAAACCATTCGGGGTTGCGCCAACGGCGTGGTTGACACCTTGCAAAGTATGGACCAAACCCCCAGCGCGGCATCAGTTGATTTTTCAGTAAAAGTTGATGCCGAAGCCGGGGCGCTGGTTTCAAAAACCCGCGATGAAGGACAATTTAAAATTTCGCTCAGTTGGAAACAGGCCGGGGAATCGTCAGACGCAGAATAGCACCGCCGGCAAACAAAACAAGTGAGGGCCTGCCCCCAACCGGGCGGCCCTTTTTGTTTACCCGGAAATTTGGGCAATGGCCCACGCTGCGTGTTCCCGGATGAGAGGTTCCGGGTCGGTGAGGGCGGTTTTCAGCGCCGGCAGCGCCGCCGGGTTGCCCCAGTTGCCCAGCGCCACGGCTACATTGCGCAGCAGGCCGCGCCGTTTGGTTCGTTTGATGGGCGTGCCTTTGAATCTTGCTCTAAAGGCGGCCTCGTCCAGCGCCAGCAAATCTGCCAGCCGGGGCGCAACCTGGTCAGGTTCAAACCGCAGAAAACCCTGGCGGGTGGGGGTTGAGTAGCGGCGCACCCAGGGACACACCTCCTGGCAGTCATCGCAACCGTAAATCCAGTTGCCCAGCAGGGGGCGCATTTCAGGCGGAATGGCCCCCTTGTGTTCGATGGTCAAATAAGAAATGCAGCGGTTACTGTCTAAAATGTAGGGCGCAGGAAACGCGTGTGTGGGGCAAATATCCAGACAACGGGTGCAATTGCCGCATGTTCCGCGCCGTTTTGATTGGCCCGGCGGCCCGATTTGACACGTTGCGCCGCCGGCCGCCGCCGGTTCGTCGTAGTCCAGCTCAATGTCAACCAGAATTTCACCCAAAAACAGATATGACCCCAACCGGGGGCTGATGAGCAGCGTGTTTTTGCCGATAAACCCCAGCCCAGCCTGCGCCGCAAAACCTCGTTCCAGTACCGGTCCGGTGTCCACATAGGCTCGCCGGCTGCGCACCCCGCCGCTTTCCTGCTCAATAAAATCGCCCAGAGTCCGCAAGCGAGGCAGCATCACATCGTGATAATCCAGCCCCCAGGCATAGCGGGCAATTCGCCCCCGCGACGGGTCATGCCACAGTTCGGCCGGTGGGTTGAGCACAAAGTAACTCAACCCTGCCACCACCACCGATTGCGCACCCGGCACCACAGCCTGCGGGTTTGTGCGGCGTTCCGGGGTGCGGGCCAGCCACTGCATTTGGGCGTGGTAGCCCCGCTTGAGCCACTGTTCAAAGGCGGCCACGTGCGGGGCACGGGTTGCCGGGGCAATGCCAATCAGGTCAAAACCCAGGGCCAGCGCCTTTTCTTTAATCCGTTGGGTAAGATTCATGGGGTGGGCAACGATAAAAAAGCCTCCGCAATTTGCGGAGGCTTTTCAATTTATATTGGAATTGAGTTACGATTTGCCGTTGGTTTTGCCGGGGGCAAAATTTTCTTCAAGAAAATGAACCACCGAACGGAAAGAAATGACGCCTTCCGGCTTGCCGTCTTCGTTCACAATGGGAATGTGGCGGAAGTGATTAATGGCCATCAGGTGCAGCGCATGGGCAATGGTATCGCTCCTGCCCAGGGTTGTCACATTGGGAGTCATGTAATCTTTCACCCGTTCCTGGCTCATATCTTTGATTTTGCAGGCAACCTTGGTAAAAATATCCCACTCGGTGAACACGCCTGCCAGATTGCCGTCATCATCTACCAGCGCCAAAAAGCCAACGTTGACTTCTTTGAGCCTGGCTACCGCGTCGGCCAGCGAAATATCCACGTGGGCAGTCAGCGGTTTTTTGGGCGAGAGGTCGGCCAGCGTGTCAGTGAGCAACGCGTGGGCCACATCGCGGTCGGCGGTGTTTTCACCGTGGAACAGCACGCTGGTGTACTCATCGTCAAACTCGCTCGATACCACTTCCCAAGTATCGGCGTTGCCGTACATTTTTGCCAGGTCGCCTTCACCTTTTTGGGCTTTGGCCTGCTTTACCTGGGCCATGACGCCCTCTTCGTACACCGGTTTTTGCACATCGCGGAAAACGCCAATGGGTTCGGGGAACGCCGGCTGGCGCATCCGGCTGAGCATGTAGGCCAGGCTGGGTTCCGGCATGGTTTCATCGTGAACCAGCAGTTCTGATTCATCCACCGCATCCAGCGAGACCACTTCCGGGTTCAGCCCGTTCAGCCGAATGCCTTTATCACGGTTTTTGCCAAAAATCATGGGCTTGCCGTGTTCAAGCTCCAGCACGTTTTCGCTTTTTGTTTTGGAGTCTGTGGCGTAACTGTACGCGCCGTTGTTAAAAATTACGCAGTTTTGGTAAACTTCAACAATTGATGTGCCTTTGTGGGCGGCGGCGCGCCGCAACATTTCGGCCATGTGTTTCACATTGGTGTCAACCGTACGGGCCACAAAGGTGGCTTCGGCGCCAATGGCCACAGAAATGGGGTTGAGCGGCTGCTCCAGCGAGCCCATGGGCGAGGATTTGGTGATTTTGCCTTGCTCAGATGTGGGTGAATATTGGCCCTTGGTGAGGCCGTAAATGCGGTTGTTGAACAGAATAATGTTCAAATCAACGTTGCGGCGCAAGACGTGAACAAAATGGTTGCCGCCAATAGACAGGCCGTCGCCGTCGCCGGTAATAACCCAGACGCTCAGGTTGGGGTTGGCAATTTTCAGGCCGGTAGCCAGCGTGGGGGCGCGTCCGTGAATAGAGTGGATGCCGTAGGTGTCCATGTAGTAGGGAAAGCGGCTTGAGCAGCCAATACCGGAGATAAAGACAAAGTCTTCTTTTGGCCGGCCCAGTTCTGGCAGAACTTTTTGAATTTGGGCCAGAATAGCGTAATCGCCGCAGCCGGGGCACCAGCGTACCGTTTGGTCCGACACAAAATCTTTGCGGGTGAGTTGAATTACTTCGGTCATTTTTGTTTTCTCCGTAATTTACAGTAGCGATTCGATTCGGTCGGCAACTTCGCTGATGGTAAACGGCCGCCCCTGAACCTTGTTAAAGGGAATGAAATTGTGCGTGCCGTATTTGCCCCGCAGCAGAATAATGAGTTGCCCCATATTCATCTCCGGCACCAGAATGCGGTCAAATCGGTCCAGAATATCACCCATATTTTTGGGGAAGGGGTTGAGGTAGCGAATATGCGCGTGCGACACAGTTTTGCCGGCTTTTTGCAACCGCATCACTGCCGAGCGTACCGCGCCAAAGGTGCTGCCCCAACTGACCACCAGCAGGTCGCCGCTTTGCGGGCCAACTACCTCCTGTTCCGGAATTACGTTGGCCAGCCGGGCTACTTTTTCGGCGCGTTCGTTGTTCATTTGCTGGTTTTCTGCCGGTACGTAAGAGACGTTGCCGGTTTCCGGTTGTTTGGCCAGCCCCCCCAGACGGTGTTCAAGCCCCGGTGTGCCGGGAATGGCCCACGGCCGCCCCAAAGATTCGGGGTCACGTTTGTAGGGCAGGAATTTGCCACTGCCGTTTTGGCTGTTGGGGGCTGTGGGGTGGGTGACGACAATGGGTTCAATATCATCCGGGTTGGGGATGAGCCACGGCTCGGCGCTGTTGCCCAGGTAGCCGTCGCTCAAGATGCAGACCGGGGTGGTGGCGCGCACCGCCAGCCGAAAGGCCTCGATGGCCATGTCAAAGCAATCGCTGGGGGTGGCTGGCGCCAGGACGGGCATGGGGCTTTCGCCGTTGCGGCCGTACATGGCTTGCAACAGGTCAGACTGTTCTGTTTTGGTGGGTAACCCGGTGCTGGGGCCGCCGCGCTGCACGTTGACAATAACCATAGGGAGCTCCAGCATAATGCCCAGGTTCATGGCCTCGCTTTTAAGGGCAATGCCGGGGCCACTGGTGCCGGTTACGGCAAATGCGCCGCCAAAGGCTGCGCCTAAAACGGAACCCATCGCAGCAATTTCATCTTCGGCCTGAAAGGTGCGGACATCAAAATTTTTCTGGGCCGCCAGAAAATGCAAAATATCGCTGGCGGGGGTGATGGGATAGGTTCCGTAAAAGAGGGGTTTGCCGGCTTTTTTGGCGGCGGTAATCAGGCCCATTGCCGTGGCTTCGTTGCCGGTCACTTTGCGGTAAAGGCCCGGCTCCAGGCTGGCAGGTTTAATGTGGTAGCGTGTTTGAAAGGCTTCGGTGTTGTGCCCCACACTGTAACCGGCCTGCAAGGCGGTTTTGTTGGCTTCGGCAATAATTGGCAGTTTTTTGCCAAACTTCCGTTCAATAAATTCCAGCGAGGTGTCGAGCGGGCGGTCGTAAATCCAGAAGGTCAGGCCCAGGGCAAAAAAGTTTTTGCAGCGGTCAATGTCTTTTGAGGTGAGACCCTCGATGTGTTCCAGTGCGGCGCGGTTGAGTGAGGTGATGGGCAGTTTGTGGACCACATAATCTTTCAGGCTGTCATTTTCAAGCGGGTTCTCGGTGTAGCCGGCTTTTTTTAGATTGCCTTTAGTGAAGGCATCGGTGTTAACAATAATGGTGCCGCCGGTGACCAGGTCTGGCAGGTTGGCCTTGAGCGCGGCGGGATTCATAGCCACCAACACTTGCGGCGCGTCGCCGGGGGTGAGGATATCTTCGCTGGAAAAATTTACCTGGAATCCGCTAACCCCGGCCAGCGTGCCGGCAGGCGCCCGGATTTCGGCGGGAAAGTCAGGCAGGGTACTGATGTCGTTGCCAAAAATGGCGGCGCTGTTGCTAAATTGAGTGCCGGTTAGCTGCATTCCATCGCCGGAATCGCCGGCAAATCGAATCGTAATTGATTCGACATCTTCAAATATTGCATCCTTTAGTTTTGTCATTACAATTATTCTCCATTGCTACACACAACATGTAAAATAATATCATCCTCAACCGGTAGCTATTTTCAAGCGCCGTCTCGATTTTTTGATACGCGGTTGGGTTCCGGCGGCAGATTGTACACGGCTTCCGGAAAACGGTCAGCCAGATATTTGATGATGGCGTAATGGGTGAGATTTCCCACCACCACGCCATTTTCATCGGTTACCGGCAAATTGCGAAAGTGCTTTTCGTCCATTAAATCCAGCGCCAAATGAGCCGGCGCCGTAGATTTAACGGTGATGGGGGTGGGGGTCATAACCGCGTCAATGGCCTGATCCCATGTTTCCGGGGCATCCACAACCTTGCGCAACAGATCACGGTCGGTAAAAATTCCCACCAACGCACCGTTATCGGTTATCAGCACGCAATTACGGTTTTCCCGCCGCATTTGTTCAACCACTTTCTGTACCGGTGTGCCGGTTTCTACCTGGGTAAACGTTCCCACGTCTAAGTGAGCTACTTGCTCCTGCCTAAAATCATTGCTGAGGCTCATAACACCTTCCCTTTATTGTATTTCCAGTGAGATAACATCTTCTGGATATTTTAACCACAGTCCTGGTAAATAAAAATAATAACGGTATTTTTAGTGTGTTGGCAAGCGTTTAAATGCAAAAACCCCACAGAAAAGGTGGGGCATGACTTTTTTGAGACACCAGTATCATCATTGATGTGTTGAATATG
>RFJF01000173.1 GCA_003695455.1 Chloroflexota bacterium | reverse complement strand
CGCACAGTCGCCATTCGCACAGTCGCCATTCGCACATTCGCCATTCGCCATTCGCCATTCGCACAGTCGCTCTACTCCGTGCGCAGGGCTTCGATGGGGTCCAGTTGGGTGGCGCGCATGGCCGGGTAGATACCAAACACCAGGCCGGCCAGCAGGCTAAAGCCCAACGCCAGCGCCAGCGAATCAGACTCGATGACCACGCTGAACGGCATCGCCGGAAACTGGGCCAGCAGGGTTGCCAGCCCAAACGACAGCCCCACGCCAACCAGCCCGCCCAGAAAACAGAGCACCAGCGCCTCAACCAGAAACTGCATCAGAATATCCGTATCCTGCGCGCCGATGGCCTTGCGCAGGCCAATTTCGCGGGTGCGTTCCGTTACAGAAACCAGCATAATATTCATAATGCCAATGCCGCCCACCAGCAGGCTGATGGCGCCGATTGAGCCTAAAAAGATGGTCAGGGTGGCCGTGATGTCGCTGGCGGTTTCCAGCAGGCTGGCCTGATTCAAAATGCTGAAATCGTTGTCGGTGTCGGCCTGCAAACTATGGCGCATGCGCAGCGTCATTTCGATTTGCTGTTCGGCATCTTCCAGCGTGTTTGAGTCCGCGCCCTGCACGTAAATGTTGGACACCGTGTAATCACCGCGGTAACGGGGCGCGTTGAACAGCAACCCCTGCGCCAATCCGATGGGCACGTAGGCCTGGTCATCGGGGGTGGTGCGGCCAAATCCGCCGGACTCTTCCAGCACGCCCACCACCTGAAACGGCTGCGCGCCGATGCGGAGGGTCAATCCCACCGGATTTTCGCCGTCAAACAGGTCACCGGCCAGATTTGAACCGAGAACCACCACCTGGCTCTGGTTCTGAATTTCTTCCTCGGTGAGCAGGCGGCCGGAGGCAATGGACAGGTTGCGCACCGGAAAATAATCGGTGGTTACGCCAACAACATTACTCTGGCTGTTGGTACTGCCGTGAACCAGTTGCATATTGCCGCTGTATTCCGGCGCAACCAGCGCCACATCCGGGTGCAGTGATTTGTCCTGCAAGGCCCTGGCATCGCCCAGCGTCAGCGTGCGCGCCGAGCCGCTGGCTCCGGCCACGCCGCCGCTGTTGCTGGCCCCCGGAAAGATGGTCAGCAGGTTGGTACCCTGGCTCTCAATGCGGCTGGTGATGTTGGCGGCGGCGCCCCGGCCAATCCCCATGGTGGTCAGCACGGCCGCCACCCCAATGATGATGCCCAGCATGGTCAGGATGGCCCGCATTTTGTGCGCGGTCACGCTCTCAAGCGCCACCTGCAAATATTTAAACAGTTTCATCGGCCGTTCGCCTTTCCATTTTGATGTTCGTCGCGGATGACTTTGCCGTCTATCAGGGTAACCAGTCGCTCGGCGCGTTCACCCACCAGCGGGTCGTGGGTGACCACCACCAGCGTGATGCCCTGCGCGTGCAGTTCGCCGAACAGGTCCAGCACCTCGTCGCTGGTGGTGCTGTCGAGCGCGCCGGTAGGTTCATCGGCCAGAATCAGGCCGGGGTTGTTGACCAGCGCGCGGGCAATGGCTACCCGCTGTTGCTGCCCGCCGGAAAGTTCATCCGGCTTGTGGAAAATGCGATCGCCCAGCCCTACCCGCCGCAGGGATTCTTCGGCCATTTTGCGCCCTTTGCCGGACGGCACGCCCGCGTAAAACAGCGGCAATTCCACCTGCCGGCGGGCGGTGATGCGCGGCAGCAGGTTGAACCGCTGGAACACAAAGCCGATTTCGCGGTTTCGCAGATCGGCCAACTGGCTTTTGCTCAGCGAACTGGCCTCGGTGCCGCGGATTTTGTAACTACCGCCGGTTGGCCGGTCCAGCAAACCGATCATGTTCATCAGCGTGCTTTTGCCGGAGCCGCTGGCCCCCATAATTGCCACGTATTCGCCCTCGTTGACCGTCAGCGATACGCCGCGCAGGGCGTGTACCTGCTGTTCGCCCATCTGATAAATTTTGGTCATATCTTCAATTTCAATGAGAGGTTGGTTGTTCATTGGTATTTAACTTTTGGCCTCTGTTTTTGAATTTCTCACTCAGTTTACGCCGTGATTGTGCAGAATTTGTGCAGAAGCGCCGCATATGTTGTGTAAATTTTCACCCGATTAGTCATCCACAAATTTTTGGAGCAGGTTGAGCAGCAGCCACAGCCCGGTAATGAGCAGCCCTCCGCTGACCAGACAAATGGCACCCAAAAACGCGGCGTTGCCTCCCCAGATGAACCAGATTAACCCGACGCCCACCCCCACCAGCACCAGCAGCACCAGGTAGAGCTGGCTTCGTTCGTTTTTGCGCCGGGTTTCCCGGGTGTTGGTGGGTTTGTTCTGTGTCATCCTGAATCACATCCGGAATGGGTGTCAAATTCAGCGTAACACAACATTGTGCAGATTTTGTGCAGAGCCGGTGGAGAAACGGTGTACTTTGCGGCGCAAAAAACACGGGCGCGGAAATCCGCGCCCGTGTCCAACCCGCCCTGTTGACTGACAAAAGCGGGGCTATTCTACGGAAAGTTGATTATTGACCGCCGCGCTGAGGCCCGGGCCGACCTTGCGGGCCACCCGGCCCACCGGGATGTCCCTGCGGGCCGCGTTCCCGAATCTGGTCTGCCTGTTCCTGCGTCAGCTTGCCGTCCGCCACGGCCTGATCCAGCGCCGCGTCGCGGGCGGCATCCATCGCATCGCGTACCGTCTGCGGGTCTACTCCGCTCTCGTCGAT
>RFJF01000172.1 GCA_003695455.1 Chloroflexota bacterium | reverse complement strand
GGCCAATAGCCGGCTGGGGTTTGTCCAGACTCGCTGGGGACACCTGAACCGCGAGTATTCGCCGCTTACCGCGGCCCAGGCGCTGGCGCTCGACGGCCACTTTGCCATTGAGCAGGCCGCCCGCAACCGGGCCGGCTTGCTGATTAACTTTAACGGCACGGCGGGCGTGTGGCGGCGGGCCTGCATTGACGGGGCCGGCGGCTGGCAGGGCGACACCATTTCTGAGGATTTTGACCTGAGTTACCGGGCGCAGTTGGCCGGCTGGCAATGCCTGTTTTTGCGGGATGTAGACGCGCCGGCAGAAATTCCACCGCAGATGGCCGCTTACAAACGGCAGCAATTTCGTTGGGCCAAAGGCTCCATTCAGTGTCTCAAAAAGTTGGGAACAACGGTGGCGCTGGCCCCGCTGGATTGGGCCGCCAGGTTGCAGGCGTTGCTTCATTTGAGCAGCTACCTGGTGCATCCGCTGATGGTGGTGCTGGCGCTAACCACCCCGCTGCTCATCCTCACCGGCGGCACCGAGCAAATCCGCTTTCCGCTGATTTATTTGAGTCTGGTCAGCCTGGGGCCGCCCGTTTTGTACGCCGTGGCGCAAATGACCCTGCACCCGCAACAGTGGATGAAAAATTACCGGGCCATGCTGCTGCTGGTCTTTTTAGGGTGCGGCATTGCCCTGAGCAACTCCAAAGCCGTCATCGAGGCGCTGTTGGGCCGGGGCAACGTGTTCCGGCGCACACCCAAATTCAACGTAAATAGCCGCACCGACCGCTGGCAGGAGAGCAGCTATCGTTTGCCGCTGGATGGTTTGGCTGTGGGTGAACTGGCGCTGGCGCTCTACTCGCTGGCAGGCGCGGTTGCGGTTGCGCTTGGCGGCCACATTTTTGCCGTGCCGTTCATTTTGCTGTACGCCGGAGGGTTTGGCTACGTGGGCCTGCAAGGGCTGTGGGATGACCGCGCCGCGCTGGTGCGCTGGTGGCAGGTACGTTTGCGCGCCCGGCGGTTGCGGCTGAATAATCACGCCCGGCTCAAACGTTCAAACATTGAACGGTACAACGTGCAGGGTTAAATTGTGATGCCTGCTCTGGCGGGCTACCCGTGGCGGCGCACAAAATCAGCAATCCGTTCCAGCGCCTGTTCAATTTTTTCATACGCGGTGGCATACGAGCAGCGCACATACCCCGCGCCGCCAATGCCAAATGCCCGCCCCGGAATCACCGCCACCTGTTCTTCTGTCAGTAACCGTTCTGCAAATTCGGCGTCATCCATGCCAGAGCCGCGCACCGAGGGAAAGGCGTAAAACGCCCCTTTTGGCTCAAAACATTTCAGGCCGATGCTGTTCATGCCGTCCACAATTAGCCGCCTTCGCCGGTCATAGCGTTGGCGCATTTCTTCAACCGCCTCTTCGCCGTCACGCAAGGCCACAATGGCTGCGTCCTGCGCGGTGGTGGGCGCAGACATAATGGTGTACTGGTGAACCTTGTTCATGGCTTCCAGAATTTCGATGGGCGCGGCGGCGTAGCCCAACCGCCAGCCGGTCATGGCATAGGCTTTTGAAAAGCCACCCAGCAGAATGGTTCGCTCACGCATACCCGGCAGCGAACTGAAACAAACGTGGTGCGTATCGTACACCAGCCGGTCATAGATTTCATCAGAAATAACCAGAATATCGTGCCTTTCAACCACGCGGGCAATTTCTTCCAATGTTTCGCGCTCCAGAACCGCGCCGGTTGGGTTGTTGGGGTAGCCAATCAGCAGCGCTTTGGTACGGCGGGTAATGGCCGCCTCAACTTCCTGAGCCGTCACCTGAAAGTTGTTTTCAACCCGGGTGGCAATGGGTACCGGGATTCCGCTGGCCAGGCTGACCGTGGCCGCGTAAGAAACAAAACAGGGTTGTGGCACAATCACTTCATCGCCGGTGTTGAGAATGGCAATCATAGCCAGGTACATGGCTTCAGACACGCCCACGGTAATTAAAATTTCCATGGCCGGGTCGTATTCCACGTTGTACAGCCGCTGCAAATGTTTTGATACGGCGGTGCGCAATTCCATGGTGCCGCTGTTGCTGGTGTAGTGGGTGCGCCCGTTTTTCAGCGAGGCCAATCCGGCATCCAGCACAGTTTTTGGCGTCACAAAATCCGGCTCGCCAATGCCCAGCGAAATGACGTTGTCCATGCTGGCCGCAATATCAAAAAAGCGGCGTATCCCCGACGGTGGAATTTGTTGTACCCGGTTTGAAATAAATGAACGCATGTTTCCTCAATAGGCAATGAGCAATAAAACAATGAACAATGAGCAAACTTTTGGTGACAGTTGAAATGGCCCCGGGGGCGTGGCAAGGATGAATGAAAATTAATTGACCCCCTCCCGCCGCCTGTGGCAACGCCCTCCCCCAATCACGGGGAGGGCCGGGGAGGGGGTTATTTTCAAGAGAGGTGCTCGTTATTCAATTGTTTTCTGTTCATTGATGTTTGTTAATTGTCAATTGATAGTTGCTGGTATTCCATACCAAATGTATCGGCCACGGCTTTGTACGTAATGTGGCCCTGGTACGTATTTACGCCCAGCGCCAGCGCCGGGTCAGATTGCACTGCAGCTTTAAATCCCAGGTTAGCCAGCTTTTGCACGTAGGGCTGGGTGGCGTTAGACAATCCGTACGTGCTGGTGCGCGGTACGGCCCCCGGCATATTTGCCACGCAGTAGTGCAGTACGCCATCCACAAAAAAGGTGGGGTCTGAGTGAGTGGTGGCGTGGGTAGTTTCCACGCAGCCGCCCTGGTCTACCGCCACATCCACAATCACACTGCCCGGCTTCATTTGCGAAACCATCTCACGGGTAACCAGTTTGGGTGCTTTGGCCCCCTTTACCAGTACCGCCCCAATTACCAGGTCGGCGCGGCTCACGGCGCGAGCCAGATTCAGCGGGTTAGAGGCCCACGTGGTCAGCCGTCCGTGCAGAATTTCTTCCAGGTAGCGCAGGCGGTTAATGTTGATATCCATAATAAAAACATCGGCGCCCATGCCCAGTGCAATTTGCGCCGCGTTGGTTCCCACCACGCCGCCGCCGACAATGACCACCCGCGCCGGGCGCACACCGGGGATGCCGGCCAGCAGTTTACCGCGCCCGCCTTCGTGCCGTTCCAGGTGGTACGCCCCCACCTGAACCGCCATCCGGCCGGCCACTTCGCTCATCGGCGTGAGCAGGGGCAGCGAGCCGTTGGGCAGTTCAACTGTTTCGTAGGCAATGCCGGTCACGCCACTGTCAACCATCGCGCGGGTCAATTCTTCGGTGGCAGCCAGGTGCAGGTAGGTGAATAAAATCAAATCAGAGCGCAAATACTTGTATTCCGACGGCAACGGTTCTTTGACCTTAACCACCATCTCTGCCTTTTGCCACGCCTCATCCGCCGAGACAATTTGCGCGCCGGCTCCGGCGTACTCCTCATCCGGAAAATAGCTGCCGTCACCGGCCCCGGTTTCTACCAGCACTGTGTGCCCGGCGTCAACCAGTTGATGTACCCCCGCCGGGGTCATTGACACGCGATATTCGTTGTCCTTGATTTCCTTGGCAATACCTACAATCATTGTTGAACTCCTTTGTTCAGTTTACAGTTACAGAATGTGGATTTGATTATACCAATTGATTTTTGATGTCTTCCGGCCCCCTGACATAAATACCGTAAATTTGATTCATCAACTGCGCCATTTCAACGGCGCGGTCGGCAATTGAGGTTTGCTGCAATTTAATAGAATTGGTCAGCGCCAGATTTGCCGCCGCTTCGCCGCCCAGCATGGCCTGTTTGTCCAGTTCAATGGCCAGGTTGCGCAGGTAGATTTGGGTCTGTTTGACCATCCCCTGAATTTGGGTATCCAGCATTTGCAGGGAGAAATCATCCAGCCCCGGTTGGATGGTGTTGTTGGCGCCGGCGGTCACGTCGGCTTCCGGCGGAATATCTACCGGCACGGGGTCCGTTCGATTGGCCGCGCCGCGCCGGATGTTCAGAAAATGGTCGGCGGCAGAATAGAGCCACTTCAATTCCTGGTTGACGGCGTCCTGCTCTTCAACAGTGAAACTGCTGATTTGGGTGACCACTTTGGTGATGACCCCGATGCCCACCGCTATGGCGCTCACTTCCCGCGCTGTGCCGCGGCCCCGACCTCTACCGCGTCCCCGCCCCCGCGCCGGAGCTTCGGCGGCTTTGGGAGCGGACGGCGCAGGGACTGCTTCTGCCCCGCCGTTGCTGAGAATACGCCGGATATCGGCGGCCAGCAAATCAAAATTCTCTTTGGTGGCCGCCTCGTTGAACATGCGCCACTGTACGCCGGCCAGCGCGTATTCAAACATATCCGGGATTTCGGTCTGCCGCCACATCAGCGGAATAATCGGCTTCCCGTGGTCTTCGGCCAGCGCCACCTCTTTGCGGATGTTTCTTGATTGCACGGCATCGGGAGACAGAACCAGCACAAACACCTTGCAATCGCGGATGCCGCGGGCAATTTCGGTACGCCAGATTTCGCCGGGCTCAATATCTGCCTGGTCAAACCAGGCCGAGATACCCCGCTGTTCCAACTCCTGGTGAAGTTGGGTAACAAATTGCGTATCTACCCGGCGGTAGCTGATAAACACTTCGTTTGACATGGGATCCCCCTCAAGTGATGGCTGACTTATTTTAGCATAGGTTTTTGGCTTTGCAACAATTTAAATTTGTCGCCGGTTATCGATTTGGCTGTTCTTTTCGCCTGGCCTCTATTTATGGTATAATTTTGCAAATCTGTTGCAACCAACCTCGTTAAGTAAATTATGGCGATTCTCACCGCGCACAACTTAGGCAAGTATTTTGGCGGGCAGGATATTTTTTCCGGCCTCAACCTCTCCGTAGAACACGGCGACAGAATTGCGTTGGTGGGGCGCAACGGTGAAGGCAAAACCACCCTGTTGCAGATTTTTGCCGGTGACGAGCTCCCCACCCACGGACAGGTCAGCCGCGCCAAATCCGTGAAAATCGGCTACCTGGAACAGCACGCCTCACTCAAATCTACCAAAGGCACACTGTGGAATCTGGCGTTGGGCGCGTTTGCCGATTTGCGGGCACAGGAAGCGGCGCTGCGCCAAATGGAAGCGGAACTTTCCGCCGAAACCGACCCCGCCCGCCACGATGACCTGCTGGAACAATACGGTGAGGCGCAGGCCCAATTTGAGCACGACGGCGGCTACCAGTACGAGCAGACCATCCGCATGGTGCTGACCGGGCTGGGTTTTTCTGAAGCAGAGTACCAAAAACCCCTGCGCCAATTTAGCGGCGGCGAACAGAGCCGGGCGCATCTGGCGCGTATTTTGCTGGAACGTCCCAACCTGTTGCTGCTTGACGAGCCAACCAACCACCTCGATCTGGCCTCGGTAGAGTGGCTGGAAAATTACCTGCAAAACTGGCCCGGGGCCATTGTGGTGGTGGCCCACGACCGCTATTTTCTGGACAAAGTAGTCACCCGCGTTTGGGAAATGGCCTTTCGTCGCGTAGAAACGTACCGAGGCAACTTTTCACAGTATGTGCAGCAGCGTGCCGAACGGCTGGAGCGCCGCCAAAAAGAGTACGAGGCGCAGCAGGCATTCATTGCCAACGAAGAAGATTTTATCCGTCGCAATCTGGCGGGGCAGCGCACCAAAGAAGCGCAGGGCCGCCGCAAACGGCTGGAACGCCTGCAACGGCTGGAGCGCCCCATCGAGCAGAAAACCCTGCGGCTCAATATTCAAACCACGCTCCGCTCCGGCGACCTGGTGCTTGCCACGCACGACCTGTCCGTAGGCTACCCGGACGGCGACGTGCTGTTTGCCTGCCCCAATCTTGAAATCAGGCGCGGCAACCGGGTGGCGCTGCTGGGGCCAAACGGCGCGGGCAAAACCACCTTTCTCAAAACCATTTTGGGTGAATTGAAACCCAAAGCCGGCGCGGTTCGTTTTGGGGCCGGGGTCAAAGTGGGCTACTTTGCCCAAACCCACGCCAGCCTCAATTTAAACGCCACCATTCTGGATGAAATCCTGTCGGTGCGGAATTTGCCGGTTGGCGAAGCGCGCAACTATTTGGGCCAGTTTCTTTTTTCCGGCGATGACGTATTCAAAGAAGTTGGCACGCTGTCCGGCGGCGAGCGCAGCCGGGTGGCCTTGGCCAAACTCACGCTCACCGGCGCCAACTTTCTCATTCTGGATGAGCCAACCAACCACCTTGATATTGCCTCGCAGGAAAACCTTGAAAGCGTGCTGACCGGCTTTGGCGGCACCATTTTGGTGGTCTCGCACGACCGGTATTTTGTGGATGCCGTAGCCACACACGTTTGGGCGCTCGAACCGGAAACTCAAACCGTGACCATCACCAAAGGCGGCTACAGCGTCTATCTGGCTGAGCAGCAGGCTGCCAAAGATGTCGCCGCGTTGGGCGGCAGCAACGGCGCCGTGCCTGAGGGCAAGAAAATTCACGAGCAATCCAAAGCCGAGCGACGGGCGCAGGAAAAGAAAGCCCGCCAAATTGCAGAACTGGAAGCAATCATTGCCAACACCGAGGGCAAACTGTCTCAACTGACCCGCCAACTTGAGGATGCCAGTCGGGCGCAAGATGTGTCTCGCTTGCAGGAGTTGGGCCGGGCCTACCAGCTTGCCGAGGAAGAACTGGACACCCTGCTAACCCAATGGGCCGAAATGGAAACCGCCTGACAAAATCGCCGGCAGCCGCGGCTTGTGAAAAAGGAGAGAAGAAAATGTCCGATAAGATTGTGATTGGCCTGACGGGCAACATTGCCACAGGAAAAAGTATGGTACTGCGCATGTTGCAGGAACTGGGCGCCACCGTCATTGACGCCGACAAGCTGGTTCACCAGCTGATGCGGCGCGGCGGCTCGGTGTACAACGCCATTGTTGAGCAGTTCGGACGTTTTATTCTGGACGATAACGAGCAGATAAGCCGCGCCAAATTGGGCCGCATTGTTTTTTCTGACCCCGAGGCGCTGGCCCGGCTTGAAGCGCTGACCCACCCCGGCGTCATCGAGGCCGTGTTCAAGCAAATTGATACCGCACCCACGCCGGTAGTAGCCGTAGAAGCCATCAAACTGTACGAATCCGGCCTGGCCGACCACTGCACCTCGGTGTGGGCGGTGGTGGCCGCGCCCAAAGTTCAAATGGCCCGGCTGGTCAATCGCCGCCGGATGAAACCGGAACAGGCCAGACAACGCATTGCCGCCCAATCATCCCAGCAGGAAAAAGCCGCCCGCGCAAATGTGGTGATTGACAACAGCGGCGCGCTGGCTAAAACCTGGGCCGTTGTCAAAAAAGAGTACACCAAACTTCTGGAATCACACACGGTGGCTGTGCCGGATGCCCAGGAACCCGCGGCCCCGGCCAACCCCCTGCAGACCATTGATATTTCCAGCGTCACCCTGCACCGGGCCAAACGCAACGACCTGCCCGGCATGGCCGAACTGATTGCGTCGGGCACCCACGGGGCGTTCAACCCGGATGTCAGTGAAATGATGGAGGCGCTCTTTTCCCGGGCGTACCTGGTGGCCAGAGCCGGCGACAAAGTTGTGGGCATGGTTGGCTGGCAAACAGAGAATCTGGTGGCCGGGTTGCAGGATTTTTACGTTCTGCGTGATGATTTGTGGCCGGAAATTGGCCGTCAAATGCTGGAAATGGTTCACGAAGAAATTGACAAACTTTCCTGTGAGGTGTCGCTGGTGTTTGTGTTAAACAAAGCCGGCCATACCGCCATTGATTTTTTGAGAAAAATGGGGTACGAACAAATTGATCGGAACCGGCTTATCCCCGACTGGCGGGAGGCCGCCGAAGAATGGCAGCCGGAAGACAGCGTGTTGCTGTACAAAAAAATCCGCGAACAGCGAATTATGGTGCCAATGTAAAACAAGGAGCGAGAAATGGACGGACTAAAAAATTTTGCGGCCAATCACCCGCAGATTTCATCGTGGGTGGTGCTGGCAATTGGCATGGTTATCATTCTGGTGTGGTCGGCGCGAGACGTGGGCTTTACCGGCGGTCAGTGGGCCGCGCTGGTGGTAACCACCATTCTGCTGGCCGGCGCCTGCGTCTGGATCATCGGCTGGGAGGATGACGAGGACGATGCCGCCGAATCTGAACCGGCGGCGGAAGCGGCAGAACGATCATAAATTGACAGGTTGTCCATCAAGCCCAACCAGAGTCACCTGCTGGTTGGGCTTTTTTTGTGTACCCTGCTAACGTCTCTTTCGAAATTCCAGATGCACGCGGCCAATGGCCTCCAGTTCCACCGGCGGCGATTGCTCCGGCGCCCAAAAAAAGCGGGCGCTCTGAAAATCCTGCGCCAGCCGCCCCTCCAGCAGAAACGGCTGGCTGATGGGTCGGCCAAAGCGGACGGTTCCGCCGTGTTCATCAAACCAGGTTAAAAAATCGCCGCTGAGGGTGTGGCCCGTGTCCGGAAAGTAGCGCCGCCCGGTTTCGGTAGCTGCAGGAATGGCAGACGGCGGAACCGGCGGGCGGCGGCGGTTGAGCAGGTCGCCCAGCCAGCCCACCGTTACCCGGTACTCCGGCGCGTTTTCCGGATGATATTCCAGCCGGCCCTTTTCAAAATATTGCACCCGCCAGCCGCCGTCCTCCATTTCCGCCGAGATAGGCGGCCCCAAACTTTCCTCGCCGCCGTACTTCTCAAAAAAGTGCAGAAATTCGTTCTCCACCGTAAAGCCGGTGGCCGGAAACGTGCGGCTGCCGCTGTAATTTTGCGGCGGGGGCGTGGCCGGCCCGGCACAGCCGGCCAGCAGCGCCAGCAGCGCAAGTCCCCACCATCGCCCTGCAAAAAAACGAATCCAGCGCACCTTTAAATCTCCCCGGCAAGTCAACAAGTGGCGAATGGCCCGTGACAAATAACCAATTACAAATTGTACGCCGATTTTGCCAGATCGTACGACAGCGCGCGCACCATTTCTGCGGCATCGGCCATGTCTACCACGTGCCGGACCACCAGCCCGGCTACCCAGTTGGCCGCGGCGCGACGCCACACATCGTGGCGGGCCGGAATGGAGGGGTAGGCGCGGGTGTCGTCGTTGAAGCCGGCGGTGTTGTACAGCCCGGCTGTTTCCATCACCTGGTCAAAAAAGTGGGCCATTCCGTTCCAGCTATCAAAAAACCACCACGGCGGGCCAAGTTTGAGCGCGGGGTAGTGGCCGGCCAGCGGCGCGAGTTCGCGGCCGTAGGTGGTTTCATCCAGCGTGAAAAGGATGAGTTTGAAGTTGGGGTGGTTGCCAAATTTTGCCAGCAGGGGATGCAGATTGCGGGTGTATTCGGTGGGCAGGGGGATGTCTCCGCCTTTGTCTACCCCGAATTTTTCAAAAATGGGCCGGTTGTGGCTGCGGAACGAACCGGGGTGAAGTTGCATTACCAGCCCGTCTTCTGTGC
>RFJF01000171.1 GCA_003695455.1 Chloroflexota bacterium | reverse complement strand
TCCGAAACTTCGCGGCGGATAATCTCGCGCACGGCGTGTTCGTAGCCCGGCGGGCCGTACGCCTCGGTGAGTTGTTTGATCAGGTTTTTCACAGTTTCTTCTCCAAATCCGGCAGGCGATGCAGCGCCGCCCGCACCAGTTTTTCTGCGGCCCAAAAATCTGCCAAATCCAGCACGGCAGCCGGGGCGTGAATAAAACGCGCCGGCACGCTGACCACCGCCGAGCGCACCCCCTCGCGGGCCAGATGCACCGCGCCGGCATCGGTGCCGCCAATGCCGGGCCGTTTGAACTGGTGGGGCAGCCCTTCGGCCTGCGCTGTGGCAATCAGCAAATCCACCAGCCCCCGGTCGGCAATGAAGCTGCGGTCCAGCACGGTGATGGCCGGGCCATCGCCCAGGCGGGGAATACCCGGTTCGGCGTTTTCGTCCAGCGACGGCAAATCATCGGCGGCAGTACATTCCAGCATAATGGCGATGTCCGGGTTGGCGGCGTAGGCGGCCACCCGCGCGCCGCGCAGGCCCACCTCTTCCTGCACGGTGAATACGCCGATGACATCCACCGGGTAATCGCCCTGCAGCAATTCAACCAGAATGGCGCAGCCAGCGCGGTCATCGAACGCCTTGCCGGCCACCCGCCCGCGCGCTTTCCGGCGGCGGCCGCTGCCCAAATAGTGAAATTGGGTGGCAAAAGAAGCCACATCGCCGGGTTTAACGGGGCAGTTGTCTTTGCTTGTGGCGCCCACATCAATGGTCATTGACTTTATTTCGCCCACCTTGCCGGCCTGGTCGCGTTTGAGCAGGTGGATGGGCCTGATGCCGATGACGCCGGGGATTTTATCCGGGCCAACCAGCAGTTGTTTGCCCGGCAAAACGCGCGGGTCAAATCCGCCGATGGCGCCGAATTTGAGCAATCCCTCACCGGTTACTTTGGTGATGATGAAGCCCACCTCATCCATATGGGCCGACACCATGACCCGCAGAGGCGTGCCGTTGGCCGGTTTGCGCGCCCGGCGGGTAACAAACAGGTTGCCCATTGTATCCACGTGCCATTCATCGGCGTGCGGTTTTACGGCATCCAGAATGATTTTCCGGACCTCGCCCTCGCGGCTGGATACGCCGGGAGCGTTGGAGAGTTGTTCAAGAATCATGGGGTTTGCTGCTTTCTGTCTGAAATTGAAACCGCAGGCCGCCGATGCCAATTACATCGCCCCCGGCAAGCGTGGCCGGTTTGGTCAGCGGCAAATCGTTGAGCAGGGTTCCGTTGCGACTGCCCAAATCCTCCAGCCGCCAGCGGCCGTTGTGCCGGCGCACGCAGGCGTGTTCGGCAGAAGCGGCGGCATCGTGCAGCACCACGGTATTTTGCGGGTCGCGCCCCAGTTTGGTCACCGGCTGGAGGGGCAGCAGGTCGCCCACCGCCAGCGACGGGTCATCGGCGGCGGCCAGCACCCGCAGATGGGGCATCGCCGCCGGAGCGGGCGGCTCGGCGGCGCGCTGCAAATCTTTCCAGATAATGAACAAGGCCGCACCCAAAAATGTTACCAGCAAAGCCGTAGCCAGCAGGCGCAGGCCAAACAATGTCCACTCAAAACTCATCAACCACAACCAGAATCTCTGTGTTGCCCAACGTCAACGTATCGCCGGAGGAAAGCGGCGCAGGTTCACTGCCGGCGGGGTGACCGTTGAGCAGGGTGTGCGGCGCGCCGGCAGAGGACTGCCGCAAAGACGCATCCGGCGGGTAAAGCAGGTAGCGCCCGTCTCGCCAGCGAAGCCGGGCGTGGTAGCGCGAGGCCGCGGAATCGTTGAGCACAACATCGTTGTCCAGCGCCCGGCCCACGGCCAGCACCGGCTCGCCCAGCGTCACCCGGCGTCCATCCAGTTGGAGCGCCCAGCGGCGAGCCTGTTCCAGCCCGGCATACAGCCGCAGCACCTCTTTGGTTTCCGGCGGCGCGGTATTTGGCGCATCAGCGGGTGTTGGGCTGCGGCCGGCGTTGAAAATTCGGTTGAACGGCCCTTCTACCAGACGTTGGGCCAACGCCTCAAGGCGGTCAAATCGACTCATACGCTGAATTATAGCCCAGGCGCGGCCAAATCAAAAGTTGGCGTTAACAATAATTCGCTATAAATGCTTCGCTCCCGCCAAAAAACTGTGCTATACTTATTTCTGTTAAATACACACGCAAAGGGTTTGTTTGATGTCGCACAATTGCGAAGCAGCCACAAGACAACAGTGCGCCGCCGAAATTATAGCGACGCTGAAAAAATGCGCCCCCACCGTTCTGCAGAACTTTCCGGTTGATATTGCCTACCTGCATGGCTCTGTGGCGCGCAGAACACCGTTGCCCACAAGTGATGTAGATGTGGCGGTCCTGCTTTCGGTAGAAGTGCCGGCACACGAACAATTGATGCTGGAGCTAAAAATTCAGGCCGCGCTGGAAGATGCCTGCCATCTATCTAATCTGGATGTCCGGTCCATAAATCACGCGCCTGTTATGGTGCAAGGCAAAATTGTGCAGGAAGGCGTGCGCCTCTACAGCCGTAACAACGCGCGCCGGGTTGCCTTTGAGGTTCTCACCCGCAAAAAATATTTTGACTACCGGCCCACTGCCCAACGGATGCAGCAGGCATATCTGGAACGCATCCGGCAAAAGGGATTGCGTTATGGTTAACCCGGAAACTGTTTCGTCCTTGCTCAACAATCTGGAAAATTTTCAGGGAAAGCTGGTAATCCTATCCAGATTTTCCCGTGATGATTTTTTACGGGATTTCACCAAAGTTGAAAGCGCAAAACATTTATTGCAGGTATCGGTTCAGTGTTGTCTGGATTTGGCTCATCACATTATTGCCGATGAAGGATTTCGCGCTCCGCAGGACAGCTACGATGCCTTTGTAGTTCTCAATGAACACAACATCATCCCGGATGATTTTTTGCCAACATTGCGCACAATGGTCAGCTTTAGAAACCGGACCGTACATCTGTATTGGCATGTTGACGACAGTCTGATTTTTGATATTTTACAGTCCAATCTGGACGATTTTTCAACCTTCACCCGCTACATTCTGGATTATTTGAATCCAACAAACACGCAATGACCCACACCACCGAACTGACCGTAATTGGTGGCGGGCTGGCCGGCACCGAAGCCGCCTGGCAGGCCGCCCAACGCGGCATCAATGTTTCGCTATACGAAATGCGTCCGGCGCGGCAAACGCCGGCTCACGTTACAGACAAGTTGGCCGAGCTGGTGTGCAGCAATTCGCTGGGCAGCCGCCTGCCGGACCGCGCCCCCGGCCTGCTTAAAAACGAAATCCGACGGCTGGATTCGCTGATTATGCAGGCCGCCGATGCCAGCGCCGTGCCCGCCGGCGGCGCGCTGGCCGTGGCCCGCGAGCAATTTGCCGCCGAAGTCACCCGCCGGATTCAGGCCCACCCGCGCATCAGCCTCATCCGTGAAGAAATGCCCCGCGTGCCGGATTCACCGACCATTGTCGCTTCCGGGCCGCTCACCTCTGACACGCTGGCCGCCGACCTGGCCCGC
>RFJF01000170.1 GCA_003695455.1 Chloroflexota bacterium | reverse complement strand
GGCCCACCCAGTACGGGTCGCCGCCAAAGACACGGATGCCGATATCGCCGCGTCCGGTGGGGCGGGGGTCGTTGAGCACGTCAAGGCTGGGGCCAAGCAGCAGGTTGATGCCCATGGCGGCCAGTTCTTCGCCCACCACCTGCCCGGCGGCTTCGGCGGCGGCGGGGTCCCAGGTAGCGCCAATGGCCATCTGGCTGGGCGCAGGCGAGACGCCCTGCGTGATGCGGGTGTAGGGGTAGCCGTCGCCTTCGTGGTCAATGGCTACAAACAACGGCACGCCGTTGGTGTTAAAGGCCGTGGTTTTGAGGCTGTTGGTTAGTTCGGCAATCTGGCGGGGGGCGGAGGGGTCATTGTTGAAGTTGCTGTTTGAGGCCAGCAAAATGACGCCGCCCACTTTGTACTCGGTGATGAGCTGCCACACGTCTGTGTCGGGGTCGGCCCTGTCGCCCACAAACGGAACCACAAAAAGCTGGCCCACTTTGTCTTCTACGGACATACGTGCCATCAGTTTGGCAACGGCGTCATCCGGGGTTGGGGTCTGCGCCCGGGCCGGGGTTTCGGCGGCGGGCAGGGCCGGAAAAATCGCCAGAATCACGGCGAACAGGGCAAAAAATCTACTGCGCATCATAGCCGCATGATACCCGAATTTGGGTATTTCTGCGAATAGGGGAACGGATAGTTAACAGTTAATAATTAAACAATTAATTGTTAATTATTGTTACGCGGTGTCATCGCCCAAAAGCAGATTGGTTGGGGGTAAAATCAGCGCCCGGCGTCGAGGGTGGTGGGGGCGGTGGGCAAAACGTGGGTGTTGGGGTAGGTAGTAACCGTGTGGAAAATGGTTACGCTGGAGACGGCCAACAGCAGCAGCAACAGAACGGTCAGCAGCAACCGCCAACCCATGGCCTGCCAGGTGAATTGAATGTTGTTTTGATTAGATGGATTTATCATAGTGGCATTCAACGTTTTCAGAATGATGGTTGCCATTGTATCAAAAATTTGTCTGTGTTGCCGGGTTCGCATCCCTCATTTGGCCGACGATTGAATCGTTGGATAAGCGTAGGGTAACCGAAATATCAGCAGCAACCTAATTTTATGTTAACTGACACCGGCGTGAATTGTCAAACCGGCACGCCGGTTTGGGTCTGCCTGTCCTCAAATTCACATCCGGCCGTATCCCAAGCCTGTAATTTTAAGACTCAAAGTTAGAAAGAACTTAATTTTTGGTATGTAACGCCGAATTATTACAATATTAAGCAACGGTGGGAACAAAACGCTCGACACACGCGTTTAAAGTGTGTTAAAATGTGACGAACATTGCTGATACAGCAAGGTATTGAGTAAATATCTATCAAATGCAAACACACACGTACCGGGATTGGAATACCGTGACTTTGCTGGCGGAACAACCTCAAATTCATCAACAACTTGTGCAACGCTGCCCGGAGATTGCCGGAGCATGGCACAAAGCCGTGGCAGACCCCGATTGCGGGGCCGACCAGCTTGTGGAATTGTACGCCCGGATTTCTGAATTGACCGAGCGTATGGTGGCCTGCCTGCTGGCCGCCCCGTTTGACCACGTTGAAGCACTGGCAATTGGCGCAGCTTTGGCCCAATTGGAATGTGTTCGCCCGCACGTGTTGAGCGTGTCTCAGAAAACGTTACTTCCCCGGTTCACCCGCGGGTTTCACTCCCTCGAGCTTCAGGCCCAGGTAGCCCAGCTTTTTGGTTACCTCTCGCTGGGGTTTTTTCAGCACGCCGAGGACATGGCCGCCAAACCGGCTGAACCCGCTCCCCCAAACGATTTGACCGAGGCCGCCAGGCACTCCACAGACCGGCTGGAAAACCTGAAGAAAATGCAATTGCTGGAACTGGCAATTATCAACAAACAACTTCGGCAGGAATTGGCAGAACACAAGCAGGTTGAGGATGAACTGCGCCGTTACAATCAGGGGCTAACGCTGGTCAATCGCGCCAGCAAAGTTTTTTACTCAACGCTTGATCTTGAACAGGTGCTGTCTACAATTCTGGAAGAAATGCACAACCTGATTGACGTGTTTGCCTATTCTGTGTGGCTGATTGATTGGGACACCAACGAACTGGTGTGCTGGCGTGCCACCGAAACGCACGAAGAGGTCATCATTGGCTGGCGGCTCAAGCCGGGGCAGGGGGTGGCCGGACGGGTAGTGCAGAGCGGTAAAACATTGGTGGTACCGGATACCCGGCTGGACCCGCTCCATTTCAAACAGATTGACCGCGAACTGGGCATTGAGTTGCGCTCTATTTTGAGCGTGCCGCTGCGCGGCCGGGAAAGCGTGGTGGGGGTGGTTCAGGTGGTAGATACGGTGGTCAACCGGTTTACAGACACCGACCGGATTTTGCTGGAAACGCTGGCCGAAGCGGCCGGCGTGGCCATTGAAAATGCCCGCCTCTACGAGCAGACCCGGCAGGATGCGGCCAAAAAATCGGTGTTGCTGCGTGAAATTAACCACCGTGTCAAAAACAACCTGAGCGCCATCAACAGTATTTTGCGGTTGAAACGCAGCCGGATTTCTTCAAATGACCTGGCCAGCTACGTAGCCATTACCGATGACGTGATGAATCACGTGCAGGGATTGGCCACGGTGCACAACCTGCTGGCGGCGTCCAACTGGTCACCGCTGCCCATCAGCGAGCTGGCCGCCCGCGTGATTGACACCTCGCTCAAGGTCCTCTCGCCGCAAGCGTATGTACTGGTGCAGGTGTCGCCCTCAACCGTGTGGGTTACCGCCGACCAGGCCCATGACCTGGCGTTGATCATCAATGAATTGGTAACCAACACGGTAAAACATGCGGTGCCTGCGGGGTGCAGTAAATTGCCGCAAATTTCTGTTCGTGTGACGGTGGTCAACCAATCCATTCACTTTGAATTCCGTGACAACGGCCCCGGTTTCCCGGATGAAGTTCTGTCACTGGCTCCGGGCCATTACAACCTGGGCTTCGAGTTGATTCAGCACATTGTGCAGAACAGTCTTAACGGGGTGGTGTCTATTCATAATGACAACGGCGCTGTCACGGTGGTAGACTTTCCCGTTGCCATTTCAAAAAACAATTGATACCGCCTCCTACAGTTGGGCCAGCGCCGATTGCATTTTTTGCAGCGCCTCCTCCAGTGTTGCCCGCGGACAGCCAAAATTCAACCGAACAAAACCTTTGCCCGGCTGCCCAAAATGACGCCCATCGTTCAGCGCTACTTTGGCCTGCTCAAGGAAAAACCGGTGCGGATTGCCGGGGATGCCGCTGTCGCGGCAATCCAGCCAGGCCAGGTAGGTGGCCTGCGGCACCGTGGTGCGGATTGACGGCATCTGCTCAGAAATTGTGTTGACCACAAAATCACGGTTGGCGGTCAAATACTCAAGCAGTTCCGCCAGCCACGCATCCCCCTCGGTGTAGGCCGCCAGCGCGGCTACGTACCCCAAAATGTTTACGTGCGGCACAATGCCGTCCATGGCGCGGGTCAGTTGGGCGCGCAGTTTGGGGTTGGGCACAATGGCGATGCTGCACCCCAACCCCGGAATGTTGTACGTTTTGCTGGGCGCAATCAGGGTGATGGTTTGCTGTTCAATCTCCGGCGAAAGCGAAGCCAGCGGAATGTGCCGGGTTCCGTTGAGCAGCAAATCGCTGTGGATTTCATCGGAGCAGATGGTCACGTTGTGGCGCAGGCAGATTTCTGCCATGCGGCACAGTTCGTCGCGGGTAAATCCGCGGCCAATGGGATTGTGCGGGTTGCACAAAATAAACAGCGACGTGCCGGGCTGGATGGCCGCTTCAAACGCGTCAAAATCAATGCGATACTCAATGGTGCGGCCGTTTGTTTTCAGTACCAGCGGCGCGGTTGCCAGTTCCTGCTGGTGATGGCCCGGCGCTGTCAGAAACGGCGGGTACACCGGCGTTTGCACCAGCACGCGATTCCCCGGCTGCCCGGTGGCCCGGCACACGGTGTTGATACCGCAAACCAGTCCCGGCAGGTACACCACCGATTCCGGCTCAATCTGCCAGCCGTACCGCCGGGCCATGCGCTCGCAAACCACTGCCGTGAGTTCGGCGGGGTCACTGCCGTAGCCAAACACGCCGTGGTCAATTCGCTGGTGCAGGGCGCTCAGCACCGGCTCTGGCGATTTAAAGTCCATGTCTGCTACCCACAGCGGCAGCACATCGTCGCCGTACTGCTGCCACTTGCTGCTGCCGGTGTCGCGCCGGTTGATAATCTGGTCAAAGTTGGTGCTCATTTTGTTTTCCTTTGCCGGGTGATGAATTTAAACCGTGGCATGGTACGGGGATTTTCCGGCTTTGGCAAACCGGCAAAATCAATTTGCAATTTGCGTCAAAATTGTTACATTACATAAAAGC
>RFJF01000169.1 GCA_003695455.1 Chloroflexota bacterium | reverse complement strand
TGCCAATCCACGTTGAGATTTCTCCAAATATTGATGCACACCTGACAGAAATGCAGTCCCGGCATATTTTTCACATTACCCACGAGGCGCTTTCTAACGCGGCACGCCATGCCAAACCCACCCAAATATCTCTGCGTGTGTTAAAAATGGATGGTGAAATTGTGGTAATTGTTGAAGATGATGGTATTGGGTTTGATTACCAGCCGCGCGTAACGCCGGGGCATCACGGGTTAGCCAACATGCAGGCGCGGGCAGAGCAACTCAATGCCCGGCTGGATATTGACAGCAGCCCGGGGCAGGGAACCCGCCTCACGTTAACATTCAGGTACGAGCGCTGACCGCCGGACGGTTCCAAAAAGGCCGGCGGCAGGGTCTGATAATTGAAATAAAAAAGGGAGCAGCGTACTTGCTGCTCCCTTTTTGTTGTGGGGGGCTAATTGACTGTGGTTGGATCAGGGCGCCAGGAATGGAGCACTTTCATGTAGTTGGCCCGTTCAAATGCCGCGGGTTCGGCCACATGTTTCTGGCTCATGCTGCCCTGCATTTGTTTAACCGACTCATACTCATGCTCTTCCATCCATGCTTGCAAATCGGCAAGTATTTCAGTGATGCGGCCCGTGCCAAAGTGCAGCAGTTCAGAAGCCATCATGGTTACATTGGCCCCGGCCATCAACCCTTTGAGCACATCCTGGTAGGTGTGAATCCCACTGGTCAGCGCAAAATCCACATCAAGCTGACCGTACAAAATGGCAATCCAGCGCAGGGGCAGGCGCAGCGCGTTGGGCGTATTCACCGAACTCAGCGCCAGCCGGGGCGCTACTTCCAGCTTTTCCAGATCAAAATCTGGCTGGTAGAACCGGTTAAACAGCACCAACCCCGATGCGCCGGCTTCGACGAGCTTTTTGGCCATGTGCGCCGTTGAACTGAAGTAGGGGCTGACTTTGACGGCTACCGGGATTGAAACAGAGTTTTTAACATCGCGGACAACGTCAACATACATTTGCTCAACTTCTGTGCCGGGCAGGTTAACATCGGTGGGAATGTAGTAGATGTTCAGTTCCAGGGCGTCGGCGCCGGCCTGCTCAATTTTAGTGGCGTAGTCAATCCATCCACCAGATGACACACCGTTCAGGCTGCCAATAATGGGGATGTCTGTAACCTGCTTGGCCCGGTTAATCAGGTTCAGGTATTTGTCGGGGCCAACCGCGTAGGTTTCTGCTTCCGGAAAGTAGTTGAGCGCCTCCGCAAAGCTTTCGATGCCGTAGCTGAGGTAGTGGTCAAGTTCGTGGCTTTCGGCGTTGATTTGCTCCTCAAACAGCGAATACAGGACAATGGCCGATGCGCCGGCATCTTCCATTTTGCAGATTCCATCAATGGTTTCAGACATGGGTGATGCCGAAGGCACAATTGGGTTTTTGAGGGTCAGCCCCAAATAACGTGTGGTGAGATCCATTTTACTTCTCCTTTCCGGCCAGTTGTTTGTATTTTGCCCAGCGGTCACTCACAACTTTTTGCGCCTGGGTAAGCAGTTGTGAGGCCACTTCCGGATTGCTTTTTACCAACATTTTGTAGCGGTTTTCTTTGTACATGTAATCTTTTAAGGGAACTTTGGGGTCCCGTGAGTCAAGTTGCAGCGGGTTTTTGCCCTCGTCTTTGAGCCGGGGGTCAAAGCGGTACAGCGGCCAGTAGCCGGATTCCACGGCCAGTTTTTGCTGCTCAAGCCCTTTGGCCATGTTAATTCCGTGGGCAATGCAGTGGCTGTAGGCAATAATCAGCGAGGGGCCATTGTATGATTCGGCCTCGCGGAAAGCTTTGACCACCTGGCCGTCATTGGCGCCCATGGCAATTTCTGCCACGTAAATGTTGCCGTAGCTCATGGCAATCATGCCCAGGTCTTTTTTGGCGGTAGGTTTGCCGCCGGCGGCAAATTTGGCAACCGCGCCCAACGGCGTGGCTTTTGAGGCCTGCCCGCCGGTATTGGAGTACACTTCTGTGTCCAGCACCAGCACGTTGATGTTGCGGCCGCTGGCCAGCACGTGGTCCAGCCCGCCGTAGCCAATATCGTAGGCCCAGCCGTCGCCGCCCACAATCCAGACGCTCTTCTTCACCAGTTTGTCGGCCAGGCTGAGCAGGTCCCGGGCTTCCGGCGAGTTTTGGCTTTGCAATTTGGCTTTGAGCGTTTCTACGCTGCTCCGTTGGGCTTCAATGCCGGCTTCATCAGACTGGTCGGTAGTCAGCAGTGCTTCGGCCAGTTCTGCACCAATGGTGTCTTTCAGACGGGCAACCAGTTCGCGGGCGTATTGATTTTGTTTGTCTACGGTCAGACGCATACCCAACCCAAACTCGGCGTTGTCTTCAAACAGTGAGTTGCTCCAGGCGGGGCCGCGACCCTGGTTGTTTTGGGCCCACGGGGTGGTGGGCAGGTTGCCGCCGTAAATGCTTGAGCAGCCGGTGGCGTTGGCAATAACCGCCCGGTCTCCAAACAACTGGCTGAGCAATTTGAGGTAGGGGGTTTCGCCGCAGCCGGCGCAGGCGCCGGAGAACTCAAAGAGGGGTTGCAGCAGTTGAACATTTTTGACGTTGCTGAATTTTACGCCGTTGGTGCGCGGTACTTCCGGCAAGCTCAGGAAAAAGTCCCAGTTGGCGGCTTCCTGTTCACGAATGGGGATTTGCGGCTCCATGTTGATGGCTTTGCGGCCCACCTGGCTCTTGTTTTTGGCGGGGCAAACTTCAACACAAAGCTGGCAGCCGGTGCAATCTTCCGGGGCAACTTGCAGGGTGTATTTTTGGCCGGGGAGTTCTTTCCAGCGGGCGTCGGTGGATTTGAAAGTTGCCGGGGCGTTCTCAAGGGCGCTGCCATCGTACACTTTTGAGCGGATAACCGCATGGGGGCAAACCATAACGCACTTGCCGCACTGAATACATACGTTTTCATCCCACACCGGAATTTCAAGGGCAATGTTGCGTTTTTCCCATTGGGTGGTGCCGGTGGGGTAGGTGCCGTCAATGGGCATAGCGCTCACCGGCAAGGCGTCGCCGTGGCCGGCAATGATGGGGGCCGTCACTTTTTGCACAAATTCCGGTGCCGAGGCCGGGACAACCGGCGGCATTTCTATGGTGCTGGTAACCTGGCCGGGAACTTCAACCTGGTACATATTGGCAATCGAGGCGTCAACTGCGGCGTAATTCTTTTGCACCACTGCTTCGCCGCGTTTGCCGTAGGTTTTCTTGATGGCTTTTTTAATTTGTGCAATGGCTTCTTCACGGGGCAACACGCCGCTGATGGCAAAGAAGCAGGTTTGCATAATGGTGTTAATGCGCACGCCCATGCCGGTTTCTTTGGCTACATCGTAGGCGTTGATAACGTAAAAGTTCAACTTTTTGTCAACAATTTGGCGCTGAACTTCTCTGGGGAGCTTATCCCACACTTCATCTTTGCTGTACGGGCTGTTGAGCAAGAAGGTGGCGCCTTCTTCTGCGGCGTCAAGCACGTTGTACCGTTCAAGAAAACCAAACTGGTGTACAGCCACAAAGCTGGCCTTTTCAATCAGGTAGGTGCTGCGAATGGGGCGCGGGCCAAAGCGCAGGTGAGAAATGGTGCGGGCGCCGGCTTTTTTGGAGTCGTACACAAAATAGCCCTGTGCAAAGTTGGGGGTTTCTTCGCCAATAATTTTAATGGAGTTTTTGTTGGCCCCCACGGTACCGTCTGAGCCAAGGCCCCAGAACATTGCCCGAACCACGTCGGACGGTTCAATATTAAACGCCGGGTCGTAATCAATGCTGGTGTGGGTCACATCATCAATGATGCCCACCGTAAAGTGGTTTTTGGGCCGGTCTTTGGTCATTTCGTCAAAAAGACCTTTGACCATGGCCGGGTTGAATTCTTTGGAGGACAATCCGTAGCGGCCGCCGATAACGCGCGGTGCGGTTTCAAACGGGGCGTCGCCGTTGGCTATGCCTTCGCTGATGGCGGTGACAACGTCCTGGTACAACGGTTCACCGGCGCCGCCCGGCTCTTTGGTACGGTCCAGCGTGGCCACCACTTTTACGGTAGCGGGCAGCGCGGCCAGGAATCGTTCAACGGCAAACGGGCGGTATAACCGAACTTTGACCACACCAACTTTTTCGCCTTGCGCAACCAGATAATTGACCGTTTCTTCAACCGTTTCCGCGCCCGAGCCCATCAGCACAATCACGCGCTCGGCATCCGGCGCGCCCACGTAATCAAACAGGTTGTACTGGCGGCCGGTAAGCCCGGCAAATTTGTCCATGGCTTGCTGAACAATGGCGGGGGTAGCCATGTAATAGGGGTTTACGGTTTCTCGGGCCTGGAAAAACACATCGGGGTTTTGGGCTGTGCCGCGGATGACCGGTGCATCCGGGGTAAGCCCGCGGGCGCGGTGTGCCCGTACCAAATCGTCGTCAATCATGGCCCGGATGTCTTCATCAAGCAATTTTTCTACTTTCATCACCTCATGTGAGGTGCGGAAGCCGTCAAAGGCGTGCAAAAACGGTACGCGGGCTTCCAGCGTGCTGGCCTGGGCAATGAGCGCAAAATCCATGACTTCCTGCACAGAATTGGAGAAGAGCATGCCCCAGCCGGTGGCGCGTGCTGCCATAACGTCGCTGTGGTCGCCAAAAATAGAGAGTGCTTGCGCCGCCACCGAGCGCGCCGCAATATGGAATACGGTGCTGGTCAGTTCGCCGGCAATTTTGTACATGTTGGGGATCATCAACAACAATCCCTGGCTGGCAGTAAAGGTAGTGGTCAGCGCTCCGGCTTGCAGAGCGCCGTGTACGGCGCCGGCAGCACCGCCTTCGGCCTGCATTTCAACCACATTGGGTATCGTACCCCAAATATTGGGTTTACCCTGTGCGCTCCACGCGTCGGCGTGTTCACCCATTGGTGACGACGGCGTAATGGGATAAATTGCGATAACCTCGTTGGTTTTATGGGCAACGTAGGCCGCAGCCTCGTTGCCGTCAATTGTTACCTGTTCTCGTGTCATATCCGTCTCCTCAAAAAACACACAAAAATAATATTAAAGAAGCAAGATTTTTGCTTCTTGAAATGCAAAACTATAGAAATGACGTTCTGGAAGTTTAGAATGCCGTTAAAGCCGAGTTATTTGTGCCAGGGATAGGACCTGCCTAAAATATGTTTGTTGAGATGAGGTCGGCAAGTTGCTTACGGTTAGCTTTAATACGATTGGCCGTAGATTGGGCGGCGCGCCTGACAATGGCGTACTCCAGTTCGTGGTCTAATTTGCAGGCCGCCTGAAGTTGTTCGGCATCAAATGCAATGGCTCGGGTATTTTTGGTGGCCCGTGTCCAGGCCATTTTGCGTTCTGATGTGAACAACGATGACCAACCAAAGAAGTCACCTGGCCCCAGAGTGTTCATGACCATCAGGCCGTGCCCGGGTATATCCATTTCTATTACAACTTCACCCTCTTCAATCAAATATACAGCTTGCCCTTTGTCACCTCGACGATAGATTAGTGTGTTTGCCTCAAACTCGACTTCTTTGGCGAAAGAGGCCAGTGTTTTCAGGTGGTTGGAGTCCATTTCACGGGTAAGCTCAACGGACCGCAGCAGGGTAATTACTTTTAGCTCAAGTTTGGATGTCATTTTAGCACCTCCATGCGTGTGGATTGACAGGATTCTGTTGAACCATCAGCCTACAACAGGTTTTACTATTTGATGCCGTTTTGACAGTTGGGTGTGTGCCTTTTCTCCTTAACTGTTTGGCAAATTCCCGGGGTGCATTTGGTGAGCCAAGTACCCTTGTAGGTTTATTAACCTTCTAATCTCAGTTTACAACTTAATCTGCCGAAACATAAGTGACAGATGTCACCTTCCAACAGGATAGATGTCATTGATTTTGTGGTGTCAATTCTGCACAAAAAGAGCCGGGATTTCCCGGCTCTTTTTGTGGCAGATTAAAAGTTATGATTCTTCACCCGGCCGTCCGCTGGAAAAAATTCCATCCCAATCAGTGGATGCAGTTTTTAAGATTTGATACACTTCATCTTCCAGGGTGACAGCGGGGTTTGTTTCACCCAACTCGGCCCAGCGCAGCAGGTGGTCAGACAGGCGTGCGGTCACGGCGTCGGCAAATGGTTGGAACACGCCGGATTCATCCGTTTCAATCAGGCGCGCCAGATGAATGCTGGCCTGGGTGTCGCCGTTTTCCAGACATTGAACCAGACTGGTAGCTTCGGCGGTTAAATTAAGCCGGGTTGCTTCGGGAATCATCAAACAGGTCTCCTTGAATTAGCGTTTACGTCGTTCTGGTTTTTTAATTTCAGGCCATTCAAACTCGCCGTTGAGATAAGCCTCAATATGTTTTGCTGCTTTTTGGGCTGTGGCAATGGCCGTAATTACCAGGTCAGGGCCGTGAACGTTGTCTCCGGCGGCAAAGACGCCTTTTTTGCTGGTAGCACCTACTTCTTCATCTGTCAGGAACAGCCCCCATTTGTGTGTCACCAAGTCGTTGGTGCGTTCACCCAAAAACGGGTCTGGCCAGTAGCCCACAGCCAGCACTACAGTATCAACTTCCTGAATAAACTCTGAGCCTTCAATGGGAACCGGCCGCCGTCGCCCTGAGGCATCCGGTTCACCCAGTTCCATTTTTATGACCTTCATGGCTTTGACGTGGCCGTTTTCATCGCCAATATATTCTACCGGCGCTTGCAGGTAGTTGATTTTTGTGCCTTCTTCTACACAAACACCCCGTTCAACTTTGTTGCCGGGCATCTCTGCTTCTGTGCGGCGATAAACAATGGTAACTTCTTCGGCGCCCAGCCGGATAGATGAACGGGCGCAGTCTACGGCGGTATCGCCACCGCCAATCACGGCTACACGTTTGCCAATATTGTATTTTTGCTGTTTTTCCGGCGGAAGCATTTCGGTGGGCACGTTGGCCCGTACCAGGTAGTCGGTGCTGGTGTAAATGCCGTCTAAATCTTCACCGGGGATATCCATTTTGGCCTCAATGCTGGCACCGGTACCCAAAAATACGGCATCATATTCCTTCAGCAAATCATCAATGGTAATTTTGTCACCAATGCGCGTATTGGTGATAAACGTCACCCCGGCTTTTTCCAGGTCTTTTATTTTTTCCTGAACCACATATTTGTTAAGTTTAAAGTTGGGGATACCGTAAACCAACACGCCGCCCGCTTTTGGCCAGGCCTCAAATACGGTGATTTCGTGGCCTTTCATAACCAGTTCCTGAGCCACGGTAATGCCCGCCGGGCCGGAACCAACCACCGCAACCTTTTTGCCGGTTTTTTGGGCCGGGGGGTTGATAGCTAACACCCCGGCTTCGCGGGCTTTGTTGGCTACAAAGGCTTCGATTTTGCCGATGGTGACGGCCCCGTTGTATTTGCCCAGCACACACCCGCGCTGGCACAACATGGGGCACACCCGGCCGCACACTTCCGGCAGGGGGCTGGTTTGGGCAAATACCTGCGCCGCGCCCACAAAATCACCCTGACTGGTTAACCACAACGCTTCCGGAATGTCGTTGCCGGCCGGACAGTTGAGCAGGCAGGGCTGCGGGTCCGGGCACTGAATGCAGCGCGCGGCTTCGGCCATTGCGGTTTCAACGTTGAATCCGCAAATCACTTCATCAAAATCGGTGGTGCGTTCTTCTACAGGCCGTTTCTCGTACGGGACCGGAGTTTTGTAGGTCCGTTCTTTGCGGTCAATAACGCGGTAAAATGATTGTACACTCATAGCATTAGCTCCTTTGCTTTCCCAGGTTAATGATTGGTGCCGCAATATGAAATTAATTATTGGGGAAACAAAGACCCCCCCCACAGCGGCAAAAAAAGCACTTTTCTTCCTGTTGTAGAGTATCACATGACGGCATCTGTGCCTAGTGACAAGTGTCACTATAGATAAGTGACATTTATCACGTCTTGTGAACTGCATCACGAAATATTAGTAAAACTTATGGCTAAATCCCTCATGATGCGCCTTATTTATAGAGAAATGCCTCCAGATTATCCGGAGGCATTTCAACAGGAGGGAACAATCAGGTAGGTGTCAAACAGTTGGCGGCAACCTCAGGTTGGGGCAGTCCATCCAGCAAGCGCGATATTTGGGGGCCGGCTTTTTTGAGCGCGCTCCGGGTTTGCGAGCTGATGGCTTGCCCGTGAGCAAAAACAAATCCGGGAACCGTGACCAGCCGCGCCGGAATTTGCTTGCCGTACAGCAGGTGGGTGTACATCAGCAGCGTGGCGGGCGTCAGGTGATGCCCCACAGTGGGCGAAACATCGGCGGCGGACAGCACCCGGATTTGCACCCCGTTTGTTCCCGGGCCGGCATGCGCCACGTGGGTATCGGTGAAAATAACGGCCGTCACGTCATCCCGCAGAATATCCAGCGCAATTTCCGGGACAAGTTGCTGGTATTCCAGCCGTTCAACCGGCAGGCCGCGCTGCCGGCATGCCTGTTCGATCTGCCGCGCCAGCAGCAGCCCCGCGCCGTCGTCGCCGCGCAAACTATTGCCGTATCCAATAACCAAAATCATTGGCTAATCCCGGATTCTTTCATCAATCAGCGCGCCGTCCGGGGCCACAAGCTGCACGTGCAGCGGCATTTGCCCCACGGCGTGGGTTGAGCAACTGAGGCAGGGGTCGTAAGCCCGGATGCCGTGTTCAACCCGGTTGAGCAACCCCTCGGTGAGCTGGTGGCCGTTGATGTAGGATTGCGCAATTTGCTTGACGGTTTGATTCATGGCCAGGTTGTTTTGGCCGGTGGCTACCACCAGGTTGACATCCTGCAAAATGCCGTTGGAGTCCACGTGGTATTCGTGGAACAGCGTACCGCGCGGCGCTTCGGTAACGCCCACGCCCACAAGCTGGTTAACGCTGGCGTTACTGCGAACGTGTTCGCTGGTGATATTTGGGTCTTCCAGCGTTTCCTCAATTTTTTCCAGCGAGAACAAAATTTCAATCAGGCGGGCGTAGTGGTAGTGAAAACTGCTGGTTACGGGTTTGCCGCGCTCGCCCAGCCGGCGGAACTGGCGCAGTTCGCGGTCGGCCAGGGGCGTGCCGGCAAAATCGCAAATGTTCACCCGCGCCAGCGGCCCCACGCGATACATCCCATCGGCGTAATTGCCGTTGGCGTGTGGTTTGTAGTAGGGAAATTTGAGGTAGCTCCACGGTTCAACCGCTTCACCGATGACGGTGCGGTAATCTTCCGGGGCCATATCTTCCAGAATCCGGCCGTCGCCGTCCATCACCCGGAATTTGCCGTCGTAATGTTCCAGCCCGCCATCGGACGTGACCAGCCCGGCGTACAGGCTGTTAAAATTGCCGTAGGTTTCAATTTCTGTGGCGTTGGTGTCAAAGGCGTCTTTGAGCATGTCCAGCGCCAGTTCAACAATATCAAACGCTTCCGGTAAATCCCGTTTGATGGCGTCGCGGTCTTCTGCGGAAAGCGGGGTGCGCACGCCGCCGGGGATGGTCCACGCCGGGTGAACGCTCTGTCCGCCCAGAATGCGAATGACATCCTGACCAAATTTTCGCAGGCGGATGCCGTTGCGAGCCACTTCCGGGTATTTTTGGATGAGGCCCATAATGTTGCGGGTGGTGGGGTCGCTTTCCATGCCCAGCAGTAAATCCGGGCCGCTGAGGTGGAAAAAGCTGAGGGCGTGACTTTGCACCAACTGGCCCCAGTTCATCAGGCGGCGCAGTTTTTCGGCGGTGGGCGGAATTTTAACGCCCAAAATGGCGTCGCCGGTTTTGCTTGAGGCCAGCAGGTGGCTGACCGGGCAGATGCCGCAAATTCGGGCGGTGATGCCGGGCATTTCCCAAAAACTGCGGCCCACGCAGAATTTTTCAAAGCCTCTGAATTCTGTTACGTGAAAACGGGCGTCGGCCACGTTGCCGGAATCGTCCAGTTGCAGGGTGATTTTGGCGTGGCCTTCAATGCGGGTTACAGGATCAATGGTGATGGTTTTGCTCATGAGTTTATCCTTTTCCGGCCCACGGCGGGACCGGGCTGGTTATCCAAAATATCGCATCTCTTCCGGCAGGTGAACCGGTTTGCCGTTCAGCAGGGCGCTGACCGCGGCCCAAATTCGGTCCGGGTCCGGCGGGCAGCCGGGAATGAACGCATCCACGGGGATAATCTGGTGCAGCGGCACCACCCGGTCAATCAGGGCGGGCATGATGCCATCGTCATCCAGCCCCAGCGGCACAGCGCCGGGGCCGGCGTGGTAGACGGCGGTCAGCAGATCATCCACGTTGAGCCGGTTGCGCAGGCTGGTGACGTTGCCGGTTACGGCGCAATCGCCAAAACTGACGACAATTTTACTGCGTTCCCTGATTTGTTCGGCCAGTTCCAAATGGTCCACGTTGGCTACCGCGCCTTCTACCAGCGTTACATCTACATTTTGGGGAAATTCTTTGGCATCGGCAATGGGACTGTACACCAGTTCCACGGCGTCAGCCAGGTCAATCAGCTTTTCGTCCAGGTCAAGAAAGCTCATATGGCAGCCGGAACAGCCGCCCAGCCAGACCGTGGCTAATCTGATTTTTGAGGTTTGTTGGGTCATCTCTCAAATCCTTGGGATTGAAATTTTGCAGGATGTTGGTTACTTGCGTTTGTGGGCGACAAAGTACGGCTCATGGCCGGCGTGATTCCACTCGTTACGTTCGCGGCCGTTGGTAATCCAGCTCAGAAAATCGTGCCGTTTTTCCATTTCTGCCACGGATGAGCCTTTTTTGAACAGCGCGCCGGTGGGGCAAACCTGCACACATTTGCCGCAACTGGTGCAGCTAAAACTGCTTCCCCACGGCTGGTTCAGGTCGTTGACCACCCGGCAGTTGATGCCGCGCCCCAACACATCTTTGGTGTGCGCGCCTTCAACCTCGTCGCACACGCGCACGCAACGGGTACACAAAATGCAGCGATTGTGGTCCAGCCCAAAGCGTTCGTGGCTGGCGTCTACCGGCAAATCCGGGCAGATGTAATCAAACCGAACGTGGTCCATGCCTTCAATGGCAGCCACGGCTTGCAGTTCGCAGTTGCCGTTCATCACGCACACGGCGCACACGTGATTGCGCTCGGCAAAGAGCAGTTCCAAAATCATGCGGCGGTAGCGGTTCAGCCGTTCGCTGTGGGTGGTAACCACCATGCC
>RFJF01000168.1 GCA_003695455.1 Chloroflexota bacterium | reverse complement strand
GCTCGGGGGAGGCGGCTCGTTTTGCATAGACAGGCTGCCTTTGAAAAAGCCGGCTTCGTCCAGCAGAAAGCTTCCCACGTCTACTTTGCCCCAAACCTTGCCGGTGCTCAAAATCTCCAGCCGGCCGGTGGCGGTAATGTTGCCCGTCACCGCGCCACTCACCGATACATTTTCGGCTTCCAGATTGGCGCCTACTCTGGCTTCCGGGCCAACCACAATGTTACCTGCGGTTTTAATGAGTCCCTCTTCGGCCACCCCGTCTATGCGCACGCTGCCATCGCAGACCAGCGTACCCTTGAAGTTGGTGTTGGCTCCAATCACGGTTTCAATTTTTTCGATAGGTGGAGTTTTGCCACGTCCAAACATACTGACCTCCAGTCCTGCAATCAGAGGCCAACTATACTCTAACTCATGCGAATTGTCAACGCGATTGCGATTGATTTTTGGCCTCGAACAAAAATTTTTGCTATACTTGGGCCGGTAAACAATGGCGTTTTTTCAGCATTCAATGAAGGAGCATTGAGATGGGAATCAAATACACTTACGTTGGACACGGCACTCACATGCTGGATATTGACGGGCAAAAGGTACTGATTGACCCGTTTTTTACCAGCAACCCCAGCACCGATGTGGCAGCCGATTCGGTGGAGGCGGATTTTATTCTGGTGTCACACGGCCACTTTGACCATGTGGAAGATGTGGTATCAATTGCCAAACGCACCGGGGCCAAAGTCATCAGCAATTTTGAAATTGTCAACTGGTTGCAGGGGCAGGGCATTGAAAATGCCCACCCGCAACACATTGGCGGCGGCTTTAACCACGAATTTGGCTACGTCAAATTGACCATTGCCCACCACGGTTCTGCCCTGCCCGATGGCACTTACGGCGGCAACCCGGCCGGTTTTCTGATTACCGCCGCCGGTAAAAAACTGTACTTTGCCTGCGACACCGCCCTGTTTCTTGAAATGCAGTTGTACGGTGAAGAGGGGATTGACCTGTTTGTACCGCCTATTGGCGATAATTTCACCATGGGGCCGGATGATGCGCTCAAAGCCGTGAAACTGGTTAAACCCAAACTGGTGGTTCCCTCGCACTATGGAACATGGCCGCCCGTAGCCCAGGATGCCGAAGCCTGGGTAGCCCGCGTTAAAGCCGAAACAGATGCGGATGCCGTGGCCCTCAAACCCGGCGAATCACTGGACGTGTAGAACGGCTCTTAAAATTCCGTTGACACCCTTTTCTGCCTGCGATACAATATCAGGCAGAAAGGGTGTTTTTTTATGGGGATATTTTCTATGCAGCGGCCCACCTTGCAAGACGTACTCGATGACTTGACCACCGAGGCATCGCCGCATCTGGTGGAGCCGCTGGCCGATGACAAGATTCGCTGTGTGGCCTGCGGCCACCGCTGCGTGATTTTTCCGGGGCAGCGCGGAATTTGCCGGGTGCGGCACAACGCCGGCGGCACGCTGCGCGTGCCGTTTGGTTACGCCGCCGGCGTGCAGAGTGACCCGGTAGAAAAGAAGCCGTTTTTTCATGTACTGCCCGGCAGTAAAGCCCTCACATTTGGCATGCTCGGCTGCGATTTTCACTGCGGGTACTGCCAGAATTGGGTCACATCCCAGACGCTGCGCGATGATGCCGCCGGTGTGCGTCCGCGGCAATTTACCGCCGAATCGCTGGTGGCGGCGGCGCAGCGCACGCAGGCCCGGCTGGTGGTGAGCAGTTACAACGAGCCGCTCATCACCGCCGAATGGTCGGCGGCAATTTTCAGGCAGGCCAAAGCCACCGGGCTGGTTACCGGCTTTGTTTCCAACGGCAACGCCACGCCCGAGGCGCTGGATTTTATCAAACCCCACACCGATTGCTACAAGGTTGACCTCAAATCTTTTCAGCAGAAAAATTACCGCCAATTGGGCGGCCAGCTCAAACACGTGCTGTGGACCATTGAAGAACTGCACAAACGCGGTTTTTGGCTGGAAGTGCTGACGCTGGTCATCCCCGGATTTAACGATTCCACGGACGAATTGTGGGACATTGCCCGCTTTGTGGCCGGAATTTCGCCGGAAATTCCGTGGCACGTAACCGCCTTTCACAAAGATTACAAAATGACCGAACCGGACAACACAACCCCGGCAATGCTCATTCGCGCGGCAGAAATTGGCGCCGAGGCCGGGCTGCATTACGTATACGCCGGCAATCGTCCGGGGCAGGTGGCCCATTGGGAAAACACCTACTGTCCCCACTGCAACACCCTGCTGGTAGAACGGCACGGCTACCTGATTTTGCGCAACCAGATTACACGAGCAGGGGATTGCCCCGGCTGCGGTCACACCATCCCCGGAATTTGGAACTGAACAGCAGGCAGCAGGGAATGGCAGCCCGGCAACCAAATGACACGCAACCCACAACAACCAACAAATTGAGGCCCCATTGTTAACCGCGATAGGAATAACCCTGACCGTGGCCCTGATGGTTTTTGCCACCGCATTTTACGTGGCCGCCGAATTTTCAAGCATCAGCGCCCGCAAAACCCGCATTATCCAACTGGCTAACGAGGGCAATTTTGCCGCCAAAATGCTGCAACCCATTGTAGAGCACAATGTTCGGCTGGATCAGTACGTGGCCGCCAGCCAGGTTGGCATCAGCATTTCATCGCTGATTTTGGGCGCATACGGGCAAAACACCGTGGCTGCGGCTATTGCGCCGCTGCTGGTGGCGTGGGGCATTGGCAACCTCACCCCGGCGTTGGCGCTCTCAATTTCTGTAACGGGCGTGCTGGTTTTTTTGACCATTTTGCAGGTTGTGCTGGGCGAACTGCTCCCCAAATCGCTGACTATTCAGTACCCGGAGCGCGTGGCGCTGGCTACTGTGATGCCCATGAAATGGTCGCTGGCAATTTTTCGTCCGCTTATCTGGTTGTTCAACGGCAGCGCCAACCTGATTGTCAAACTGTTTGGCGTAAACCGCGCCGCCGATGACCACGCTCATCTTCATTCGCCCGAGGAAATTGAACTGCTGGTCCACCAAAGTTACAGCGGCGGCCTGCTGGACGATCAGGTTCAGCAATTGCTCCGCAACGCCCTGCGTCTGCGAGAACTGACGGCCCGGCAGGTGATGGTTCCCCGGATTCAAATGGTTGCGGCTCCCGTTACCAGCAGCGTTCCCCAACTCATTGAACAAGCCTGCATCGAGGGCTATTCCAGAATTCCGCTGTATCAGGGCACCGTTGACAACATTGTGGGGCTGGCTCATCTGAAAGATTTGTTCCGCCTGCAACTGGAAGAGCGCACGGACCCCGCAGAAAGTATGCGCAGCATTGAATTTGTGCCGGAAGGCATGCCCGCCGCCGACGTGTGGACCATGCTCAAAACAAAGGGGCGCTACCTGGCGGTGGTTCTGGATGAATACGGCGGCACAGCCGGTCTTATTTCTATTGAAGATTTGGTTGAGGAGATTTTTGGGGAACTGCTGGATGAGTTTGACGACGAACTCCCGCTGATTGCTTCGGGCGAAGACGGGCGCGTTCACCTGCGCAGCGACCTGCTGGTGGCCGACATCAACGAGTATTTCAAACTTGACTTGCCGGAAGACTACGCCGACACGCTGGGGGGGTTGGTTTTCAACCTGTTGGGGCGGGTGCCAAAAACAGGTGACGAGGTGACCGCAGGAGTGTCGCCGGTGCGTATTCGGGTTGAACAGATGGATGGCCTGCACGTGCTGGAAGTCTCGCTGCAACTGCCGTCAAAAGCGCTGCCGCACATCAGAGAATGGAGGCTGCCCGATGCAGACTAAATGGCTGCTGTTGTTCAGCCTGCCTCTGCCGTTGCTGTACGGCGCCGCGCTTGTTTCAGAAAGCGGGCTGCCCGGTTTAACCACCGTGCTGGGGCCGTTATTTGTAATTATTTTGCTGGTGGCCCTGAACGGTATGTTTGTGGCGTCTGAATTTGCGTTGATTGGTGTGCGGCCCACGCAGGTTGAGCAAATGGTCAACCAGGGTAACCGTTCGGCCCGGTATATGGCCCGGGTTTTGCACTCTGACCGGGCGCAAAAGCATTACATTGCCACGGCGCAGGTGGGCATCTCGCTGGCATCTCTGGGGCTGGGCATGTACGGCGAGCCGAAAATTGCCGAATTTGTTGAGCCGTACCTGGCCCGCTTGCTGGGCCTGAACCCGCACGATGCGGTGGTGGTTACCGTGGGCTATGTGGGGGCGGTGGCTCTGCTAACGTATTTACACATTGTCATTGGCGAGATGGTTCCCAAAAGCATGGCCCTTTCTGCGCCGGACCGGGCCGCGCTCACGGTTTCGCCGTTTATGCGGCTGATGGGGCTGATTTTCAGTCTGCCGGTGCGCGCGTTAAACGCCATTGGCGCGGCTATTCTGTGGCTGGTTCGCATCCCCCCCGCCGAAGGCCACGCCCGGCTTCACTCGCCGGAAGAACTGGCGCTGATTGTTTCTGAAAGCGCGCAGGGCGGTCTGTTAAGTCAATCAGAAAAAGAAACCATTGACAATATTTTTGATTTTGCCGGGCGACAGGTTCATCAGGTCATGACTCCGCGCCGCAAAATTGAGGCCATTCCCCACACCATGCCGCTGCCCGATGTGCTGGCCCTGGTAGCCAACAGCCAATTCAGCCGTTTTCCGGTGTACAAAGACAACATTGACCACATCATCGGCGTACTGCACTTAAAAGACCTGGCCTGCCAGCACCTGTGGCAGCAGGAAAAGTACGACATCACCCTGCTGCTGCGCCCCGCGCCGGTGGTACCGGAACATTTTCCGGCCCCCAAACTGGTCACAATGATTCGCCGCCGCCGGCTGCACATGGCTATTGTGCTTGATGAATTTGGCGGCACGGCGGGTATTGCCACCCTGGAAGATTTGGTAGAAGAAGTGGTGGGTGAAGTTCGGGATGAGTTTGACCGTGAAGTTGAACCGCTGGTGCAGGTTTCGGCAGGCGTGCTTGAAGTTGCCGGCGATGTGCTGGTGGAGGATGTGCAGGAATATTTTGACCTGGGGCCGGAAGCCAACCGGCTGGATGTGGAAACCGTGGGGGGCCTGGTGATGGCTAAACTGGGCCGGATGCCAAAAGTGGGCGATACTGTGGTTTGCAACAATGCCGCACAACTGACCGTATTGAAGCTGGATGGTCGGGCGCCGGCGCGGGTCAGGATTTCGGTCATCCAATAGATTTTTTCAGAAAGGTGTGGGCATGCAATTAATCACGGCGGTATTTGCCGTACTGTTGGCTTCGGCGCTCTGTTCCGGCAGCGAAGCCGCGTTGTTTTCTGTGCCGCTGGTCAAAGCGCGCCAGTTAGCCGAAAGCGGCAGCCGGGCCTCGCTGGCCCTGCTGTCCATCCGGCAAAATATGAGCCGGCCCATTGCCAGCATTGTTATTTTAAACAACATTGCCAATATTGTGGGCAGTATTGTGGTGGGCGCAATGGCTACCCAAACTTTGGGCAGCCGCTGGCTGGGGCTGTTTTCCGGAGTGCTGACCTTTTTGGTTATTATTTTTTCAGAGATTATCCCCAAAACACTGGGTGAACGGTACGCCGAGCGGATTTCTTTGTGGGTGGCGTTGCCGGTGCTGGGGCTGGCAAAATTGTTCACCCCGCTGGTGTGGGCCATCGAGCGACTGACCTCGCCGGTCACCCAGGGGACCATTGGCCCCACCACCACCGAGGCCGAAATTAAGCTGCTGGCCAGAATTGGGCATCAGGAAGGTATCATTGAACCCGGCGAATCCGAGATGATTCACCACGTTTTCAAACTAAACGATGTGACTGCGGGGGAAATTATGTCGCCGCGGGTGGTGATGACCTACCTGCCGGGTAATTTGACATTGCAAGACGCGCAACAACAAATCATCGAATCACAACACAGCCGGATTGTTGTTATTGGGGAGAATGTGGATGATGTGCAGGGAGTTGTGCTGAAAAATGAATTACTCACCGCCATCATTGAACACAAGGCAGACTGCACGCTGGCAGAAATGGCGCACGAGGTACCGGCGGTGCCAATTTCTGCCAAAGGCAATGCCTTGCTGCAAATTTTTCGGCGCAGCCGGCGGCATCTGGCGGTGGTCATTGATGAATTTGGCGGTGTGGCCGGCGTAGTAACGTTAGAAGATGTGCTGGAAACGCTCACCGGTGAAATTGTGGATGAAACCGATGAAGCCGCCGACTTGCAGGAAGTTGCGCGCAGGCAGCGGCGCAACGTGTTGCCCTCTCCCAGCGATGAATTCAGACTCGATAAGAAGTGACCAACAATTCAGGTGTGGCTCATTTATTTTGGCAACAAGCAGCGTCAGCCGCCCATCATGTAGCGCAAAATCAAGCGGTGGATGACCTGCTCAACCGGGGCTTTGTCATCGGTAAAAACAATGCCGCCGGCCTCAAGTTCCCACACCCGGCTGTTGATGGCCCGGTCTGCCACCCGTTGCAGCAGCGGGTGCTGCAACAGCACCGAATTGGCAAAAAAGTTATCAATTTTGGTGGGTTGTTTGGTGGCAACCACCAGGCTGTTTCCCAGCGAACTGCCAAAGCTCGGCACATCAATGACGTACACGTTGGGAAACACGCTTTTCATGGTGCTGCCCAGCGCTTCAACCAGACTGTAATCGGTAGAGGTGCGCCCGGCGTTGATTACCATCACCCCGTCATCGTTGAGGTGGTCGTAAATCTGCTGAAAAAATTCCTGCGTGGTCAGGTGAAAGGGAATGTACGGCGGGCGGTAGGCATCCACGCCAATGACATCGTACGTGACGTTGGTGGTTGCCAGAAAAACCCGGCCATCCTGCGCGTGAACAGCCACGTTTGGCTCGTTCATATCAAACCATTCACGCCCAACGCGGATGATGCCGGGGTCAATTTCCACGTTATCAATCCGAATAGGGCCGTAAATCTGGGTGTAACTTTTTGAAATTGTCCCCGCCGCCGAACCAATCAACAGCAGGCTGTTCACGTTGGCTTCAGTGTAGGGCGGGGCGTTAAAGTAGGGAGCCACCAAAAAATAATCCCACACACCGTCTACCAGCGGGTACTCCGGGTAGTTGGGGTTATACAGCGAGTGGATGCCCTGCCCTTCGTTAAGTTGCAGGGCCGTCCAGGTTCCCCATTTGGAGTCATCAAGCTGGATAACCTGAATGTAGTTGTAGGGGGTTTCGGTTTCAAACGCCAGACCGGGCACCGCTTTGATTGGCACATTGCCCAGCAGGATGTTCAGAATAATCAGCACTACCGGCATGGCTGCGTAGGCCAGCGCCAGCCGGGGCCGGACTAACAGCATCCCCCCCAAACTGATGAGCAGCAACAGCAGGGCAAAGACAAAAAAGGTGAGCCGTGTTCCCAGCCAGGGGATAAGCACCAGCACCGGCAAAAATGTACCCAGCAAACTACCCAGGGTACTCACTGCGTACACCGAGCCGGCGGTGTTGCCGCTGTGTTCCACATCACTGATAGCCAGCCGGATGGCAAACGGCGAAACAGTGCCCAGCAGCGTAATGGGCAGACTGAACAGTACCAGCACCCCAAAAAACGAGCCGGCCAGCAGCCCCGCGTCAAACGAGGCCATCCCCTCAACCGACCAGCGCAGGACGGGCCGCGAAACAAACGGTACCAGTCCCACCAAAAACGCTCCCCAGGCTGTGATTTGAAACAGGGTGGTGTGGCGCGGGTCGCGGTCCGCCCAGCGGCCGCCCACGGTGTATCCTACCGTCAGGTACAGCAGCATCAGGCCGATGATGCTGGCCCACACCACCAGCGAGTTGCCAAAAAACGGGTCCAGCAGGCGGCTGGCAGACAGTTCAACACCCAGCGTGGTCATTCCAGACACAAATACAAGTATCAGCAGATAGCCTTTGAAATTACGCAAATCCATCTCCGGTCAGGTTTCGGGTTCCAGAATACAGATTCCAGAGTACAGCGTACAGATGCAGAATGTGCGAATGGCGAATGGCGAATGGTCTTTATCTTTGCATTATAACGATGACCCGGCGCTGAGGCAATCGCCAATAAAAAAGGCCACCAAATGGTGGCCTGAAATTGGTGAATCAAGCGCGATTGCTAGCTCAGATAATCGCGGAGTTGGCGGCTGCGGCGCGGGTGGCGCAGTTTGCGCAGGGCCTGCCCTTCAATCTGGCGGATGCGTTCGCGGGTGAGGCCAAACTTTTTGCCCACTTCTTCCAGCGTGTAGCTGCGACCGTTTTGCAGGCCAAAGCGCAGGCGCAAAATTCGGGCTTCTCGCGGGGTCAGCGTGCTGAGTACGTCTTCAAGTTTTTCCTGCAACAGGCGATGGTAGGCCGCGTCCGGCGGGGTGGGCGCATCTTCATCTTCAATAAAATTACCCAGTTCGCTGTCTTCTTCTTCGCCCACGGGGCGTTCCAGCGATACAGGGTGCCGGCTGACGCGCAGCATCCAGCGCACTTTGGCCGGTTCCAGTTCCATGTGGTCGGCCAATTCTTCGGGGGTGGGCTTGCGGCCCCAGACCTGTTCAAGCTGGCGCGAAACCTGGTGCAACTTGCGGATGCGGTCGCTCATGTGAACCGGCACGCGAATGGTGCGGCCCTGGTCGGCCAGGGCGCGGGTAATGGCCTGCCGAATCCACCAGGTGGCGTAGGTGCTGAATTTGTACCCCCGGCGGTAGTCAAACTTTTCAACCGCTTTCATCAGGCCCAGGTTGCCTTCCTGAATCAAATCAGAAAAAGGAACGCCCTGCCCCATATATTTTTTGGCAATGCTCACCACCAACCGTGTGTTGGCTTTAATCAGGTGGTCGCGTGACCGGTTGCCCTCACGGATGTAACGTCGCAGTTTGTATTCTGTATCGTCATCCAGGTTGTGGT
>RFJF01000167.1 GCA_003695455.1 Chloroflexota bacterium | reverse complement strand
CCTTTGGCCGTCGAAAGCTGGTCGTTTTCGTGGCCCAGGGCGGAAGCCATAAAGACGGTATCGGGCCGAATCAGTTCGGTGACGAAGGCCGTGCCGGTGGCTTTTTGGCCGGTGTTGGTGTTTTCCAGCGCAATCGCATCGCCGGTTTTCAGGCCCAGTTTGCCCGCCTTTTGCGGGTTTATCCAGATGCCGGTGTACAGCAATCCCTGCTGTTCGGTCATCGCCATCAGCAAATCGTTGTTGGCGGTAGAGGTGTGGCTCATGGTGGGAATGTGGCCGTGCATAAAGTAGCACTCGTCATCAGCCAGCGAATCTTTGGGCGAGAGTTCCGGTCGCCAGCCGGGATCCATGTAGGCCACCAGCGGGTCCCAGTTCGGTTTGTAGCCGTACTTTTTGGTGTATCCGGCAAAGAAGATGCTGTACAGTTCGATGCGGCCCGACAGGGTGGGGGCGGGGTATTTGTACGGAATGCCCGCCTCTTCCAGCAATTCGTCCAGCGACGCGGTGGGCAAAACGCCTTGTTCGGTGAAGATTTGTTGCAGTTTTTCCACCGGCACGCCCTTCTTTTTGGCCATGCCGTTGATGAGCATATCCCGAATGGGCGTGCCTACCGGAACGCCATCGGCGCGGGCCTTTTTGACCGTCTTGCCCAGCGCCTCGGCATCCCAGCCGAACAACCCGGCCATGCCCTTGATGTACGGGTCCAGCCTGCCGAAGCGGTCGGCCAGCTCAAAGAACACGTCCAGCATGTGCCGTCCGTCCACAATTGGCTCGATGGGGTTGCGGGCCACATAAGCCGCTTCCAGCGATTGCTCGGCGTGGTAAAGCTGGTCACCCCGTTCCAGGTAGCTGAAATCGGGCAGGATGATGTCGGCGTACAGCAAGGTGTCCTGCGGAAGCAGGTCGTAGGCCACAATCAGCGGCACTTTGGGGCTGGACAGGGCTTCTTTCCAAACGGTGTCGCTGTAGGCGCTGCGCACGGGGTTGGTGGCCGTCAGCAACAGGAATTTGAGCTGGTACGGCTTGCCGTTGTAGCTCAGTTCGCCCTTCATCGATTCCGGGTAGCCGTTGTAGTGAACCATCGTAAAGGCCGCGCCGTCGTTACCGGCCTCCCACTGCTGGTCGCTCCACACGCGGGCCACGTTGGGTACACCGTGGCTCCAGTTTTCGGCGTTGCCAAACAGGTTCGACATGCCGAAACCCATGTACATGCCGGGGGCCATTTTGGGCTGTTCGCCGGCGCGCATGGTATCCCAGAACGATTTGTTGAGTTCGCGGGTGCTGGCGTTGTAGTACCAGCCGCCGGGCCGGTCGATGCCGCCGGTCAGTATCTGGATGAGCGAGGCGGTACGCCAGGTTTGGATGGAGTTTTCAAAGCGGGAATCGTACCAGCCGCTGTCAACCATCGCGCCGGGGGTGGTGGCGAATTCTTCAGCCACCGCGGCGATGGTATCGGCGGGGATGTCACAAATATCGGTGGCCCACTCGGCGGTGTAGGGCTGGACCTTTTCCGCCAAAAATTGGAAGGCGGTTTTGACCGGCTTGCCGTCCATCGTCAACCCGTCGGGAGCGATGAGGGCCGGTTTGACCGGATTGCCGTTGATATCTTTGAAGTTGCCGTTCATCGGTGCGGGCAGGGCCACAATTGACTGGCTGTTTTCATCGAAGACGAAAAACTGGCCCGGTTTGCCGGTTTTTTCATTGGGCTTCATGGCCATCTGCACCATCGGGCCTTTGGGTGCGGCCATCGCCAGGTACGGCGCGTTGGAGTAGTTGGTCAAAAAGTCGGCGTCATAGGTTTTGCGGTTGATCATCTCCCGCAGAATGACCAGCAGCACGGCCTGGTCGGTGCCGGGCCGAACCGGCAGCCACACATCGGCTTTCGCCGCGGCTTCGGACATGCGCGGGTCCAGCAGAATGACCTTCGCTCCGTTGCGCAGGCCATCGGTGAAGCGGCGGGTGCGCCCAGACGCAGAGGTGAGCGAAGCGTTGGAGCGCAGGCTGAGGATGAGTTTGGCGTTGGCGTAGTCGCTCACAATGTCGTCGTGGGCGTTGAAGGAGCCAACCACGCTGTCCAGCCCAAAGTGCTGGCCCAGCATGCAGTTTTGCACCTGAAATGAGACGATGTTGGGCGTTTGCAGAACCTTTGCCAGCACCATGCGGTGGGCCTTGTAAAACAGGCAGATGTTCCACGCGCCCAAAATCGCCATTTCGTAGGGTTGAATGTTGTGTTCCTTGACCTTTTTCATAATCAGGTCGTAGGCTTCATCCCACGTGGCTTTGCGGAAGGCCCACTCGCCGCGTTTGGAGCCTTCGACGCGGATGAGGGGCGTTTTCAGCCGGTCGGGGCTGTACTGGCGGCGCAGACCGGCCTGCCCGCGGGCGCAAATACGGCCCTGGTTGTACGGGTGGGCCGGGTTGCCTTCGATTTTGACGGCCCGTTCTTTGCCGCCGACCATTTTGACCCCCACTTTGATACCGCAAATATTGGGGCACATGTTACAGATGGTTGGTTTCCATTGCAGGCTTCCTTCGGTATTACCGGCCGGGGCGGCCTGGGCCGGTGCGGCCTCAGGCCCCGCAAACCGCAAAAAGGTCAACCCGGCGGTAGCGGCGGCGCCTGTTTTGAGCAATTCCCGGCGGGAAAGTGTTACGCTCATACGTCACTCCTTTGGTTAATATATAACAGGTAAAGGTTAACGATTCGGCCTGAAATCGCAGCCTCCACCGTTTGTGAAATTTATCTCGTGAAAAGTATAACAAATTACGAGCCGGGGGTGAATGGGGGATAACCGGCAATTGGTATGGGGATTTTTCGTAGGGGGCTGGGGAAAATAGGGGGAATTATCCGCCCATGTGGTCAACCGCGTAGCGGATTAGCCCGGCGCGGGTGAAGATGCCCAGCTTTTCCATGATGGCGGCGCGGTGTTTGTCTACGGTTTTGGGGCTGATGCCCAGCGATTGGGCGATTTCGGCGTTGGTCAGCCCGTCTGCAATGAGGGAGAGGACTTCTTTTTGGCGCAGGGTCAGCGATGGCACATCGGTGGGGGTGGCGGTGGTGGGCGTGGATTTTTGCAGGGCGGCGTCAATCACAAAATTCGCCACCGAGGGATGCAGGAAGCTTTCGCCGTTGGCCAGTGCCTGCACCGCCTGCACCACCTCTCGGCCGCCGGCCCGTTTGAGCAAATAGCCTTTGGCCCCCGCCTGCAGGGCGGGCAAAACGTATTCCGGTGATTCGTGCTGGGTCAGCACCAGCACTTTACATTCCGGCAATTCCTTGCGAACCCGCTGCAGCACATCCAGCCCGCTGAGGCGGGGCATGGCCATATCCAGCAGCAGCACATCGGGCCGAAGTTGCTTGACCTGCTCCAGCGTCTCCACGCCGTCGGCGGCCTCGCCTACTACGTCAATATCGGGATACATTTCCAAAAATGCGCGCAGACTGTCGCGCAAAACGGCGTGGTCGTCAGCCAGCACTACGCGAATCGGTGGCATATGCTTCCTCCGGAGTCAGGGGGATGGTGACGGCAACGCGGGTGCCTTCGCCGGGGGCAGTGCGCAGCGAAAAGCGGCCGCCGATCAGGTTGGTGCGTTCTTCCATGCCAAACAGACCCAGCCCCACGTGCGCATCGGTGTTGGCAAGGATGGTGTTCAAATCAAACCCGTCGCCGTCGTCACGCACAATCAGGGTAACACGCGAATCGGTTTGTTCCATTTTGAGCCACACATTTTGGGCGCGGGCATGTTTGGCAATATTGGTGATGGCCTCTTGCCCCACCCGGTAGAGCGTAGTTTCCAGATGCGCCGGCAATCGCGGCGGCGGATCAGTGGTACGGACGTGGATTCGTGTGCCGGTTTCTTCCAGCCGTTTGCCGGCAAACCATTTGAGTGCGGGCAGCAGCCCCAAATCTTCCAGCAGAGTGGGGCGCAAATCCAGAATGATGCGGTTGATTTCTTTGAGGGCATTTACCACACGCGGGTGGAGGCTGTCTAATTTGCCGGCCCAGTTGATTCCCGGCGAATGGGCGGCCACTTGCATGGCTTCCATATCCAGCGCCAGCGCGGCCAGCGACTGGCTGATTTCATCGTGTAAATCGCGGGAAATCCGGCGGCAACGCTCATCCTGGGCGGCAATTACCCGGCGTAAAAGTTCGGCGCGGCGGGCGGCCAGCCGCTTTACATCATCATACAGGCGGCTGTTCTCAAGCGCCAGGGCCAACTGATTCCCCATCATCATAATAAATTCACATTCATCACGGGTAAAGCAGCGCGCGGGCGATTCATCAACAAGCCACAGCCGGCCTTTGGGTTCGCCGGCCACTTTCATAGGCACAACCAACCACGATACGCCATTCTGCCCCTGGCGCGGGGCGGAGAGATGCGGAATTTGGATGATGGTTTGCCGGATGCCTGCTTCAAGGGCGAACTCCTCCGGCATTTGGGCCTGAAGTTGCAGCGAGCCTTCGGCGTTGAACCAACAGATTCCGGCGGCGGCGCAACCGGTCACATCGAGCAGATTGTTCAACGCCGCCGGGAGTTGGGTGTCCAGGTCACGCGGCTGGCACGAGAGCAGGCACACCAATTCTTTGAGTTTGGGGATATTTTCCATCAATCGGCCTCTGACTTTCCAATCGTCTGAATCCCCCCAAACCTTATTTTACACCCGGGAGCCGGCTGTAACAACCCACCTGTTGAGCATTATCATTTTTACCTGCCACTGTGGCGGGCAGGATTAATTGGCGGCGGCGGCGTCTGCCTGAACCAGATAGGCTAATATGGCGTCAATTTCACTGTCGGACAGATGGAAATTGGGCATGGCGGTGTTGGGTTTGACCCCTTTGGGGTTTTGCAGCCACAACCGCAGGGGAACCAGGGCCGGGTCGGCTACCCGCTGGGTGATGCCGGTCAGGTCGGTGGCTTTGATGGCCCCCTCGCCGCCAATGCGGTGACAGCCCCGGCAGCCGTATTCGGCCACCAGTTGCTCGCCCATCTGCGCGGTTGGCTCAACGCTTTTGGTCATATTCAGCCAAATCCGGGGCGGGGCGATAATAAACCAGGCTGCAATAATGATGATGGCGATAACAACGTACGGTATCCAGCGACGCATAATTTTTTTCCTTTTGTTGGTTGATTTTTTTGTGATTGATTGCCGGGGCATTTCCCGGCAGCGTCATTCGCCCAGGTAGCGACGTTTGCGGCGGGCTTTGGCCTGCTCGGCTTCGGCGTCGGCGGGGCGGTTGAGCGCCAGCAGACAGCGCGCTTTAGCATCGTTGATGTCCGGCTCCAGCCAGTCGCGCTGCTCTGCTTTTTCAAGGGATTTGAGGGCTTTGGCCGGGCGATTCAATTCCGCGTAGCACAGCCCCTGAATGTAGTAGATGTACCGCATTTCATAGCCGGCGGAAAGCATAGCTTTGCTTTCGCGCAAGGCTTCGGCCCAGCGTTCCTGCGCAAACAGAGCGCGCAGGCGCTCGCCGCGCAACGGCGGAGCAACGGCGTTCTTTTTGCCGTTGGCCGGCAGCAAGCGCAGCACATCCTGCGATTGGCCGCCGCTGTTGAGCAGTGTAGCCATGTGCAGGCGCAGGGCATCGGCGGATGCGCTGCCGGCAGCCAGCCCGGCCTGGGCAATGGTGAAGGCTTCTTCCAGCCGGTTCTGGCTTTCCAGACAGCCGGCCATGTGCAAAAACCACGGGCCATCAACCTGCCCGCCGGCCTGCGCCCGCTGTTGGGCCAGCACGTTCAGCGCGATGTCCGGGCCGGCAGCCGGCTCCGGCGGTCGCTCTTCGGATTGGAAAAAGTCTGTGCCGGCCAGCAGGGTAGCGTGGACTTCGCCCAGATGGGGGCGCATTTTGCGGCGCGGGCCGGCCTGCTCCACCAGCACATCGGCCTGCACCGGCGAGAGTCCCTCTTGAATGGTAAAGTAGAAGCGCGGGGCGTGTACCACGCCCTGCCGGGTCTGGTAGAGAACCTGTCGCTCTTCAATGCGAATGCCAAAATCGTCCGGGCGCTCTTCCATCGGCGAGCCGAGCAGCAGCACAAATGATGAGCTGTCCATGGGGTAGCGTTTGAGGAATGAAATCTCGTTTTGCAGCTCTTCCGGGGTGGTGCCGGGCAGGCCCACAATGAATGAAAGCTGCGGAACCACGCCCACCTGCCGGCAAAGGGTGATGAACTGCTCTACGGTTGCAATATCAATGCCTTTTTCAATCATATCCAGCAAACGCTGCGTGCCGGATTCGATGCCCACGTAAACCCAGCGCAGTCCGGCGCGGTGGGCCTGCCGCAGCAATTCTTCATCAAAGGCTTTTTCCACCCGCACGCCTTCGGCCCCAAATTGAATATCCAGCCCGCGCT
>RFJF01000166.1 GCA_003695455.1 Chloroflexota bacterium | reverse complement strand
TTGGCACTATGAAAGTTTGTCCTGCTTGCCGGGTTGGCCGGTTAGTTCAACGCTCGATGGCATACATTGAATGGCACGGCGACAACCTGCTGGTTGTAGACCGAATGCCGGTACAGGTGTGTGATGTGTGCGGAGAGCGCGATTATGATGACATTGCCATAGAAAATTTGCAGCGGTTGCTCTGGTCCACCCCAACAAATGTTGTTTCCAGACCGCTGTCCCGGTAGATAACAAAGGTATTCCCTTGGGGGGGCAATATAAAATAAGGAAACTCACTGATGAGTGTACACCGCATACAAACAGGCCGGGTAACCGCCGATTTTTTTACGTCCAGTTACCGCTTTTCCGCCAGTGTTGTTGTCTACAAGCGGCGGTTAATTGACGTGTTGAGCGACCAGATTACCGATTATCTGGATATGGTTGATGTTTACGTATCCCGAATTAACACCCCGGGTGATATTGTAGCCACGTATCAACGGGGTTCGCTGGTAAAAAAAGAAATCAACTTTATCCTGCTTTCCAACGAAATCGAAGGGAAATCCAGAGAACGGTTCTATGCCTCGCGAGAAAATTTGCCTGTTTTTGTGTCTATCCCCTCATTTGAAGTTACCGGAGAAATCCAGTGGGGGCGCAGTGAGTTAGATGTCAAAAAACTTCTTGCCACCGACACGCAAAAGTTTTTGCCCATGCTGGATGCCACCGTTACAAATTCATTTGTTCCGCAGGTTACATTCCAGGGACCGCTGGTGCTGGTTAACAAAGCAAAGATTCAGGTTATTTGTTCCGGCTAACAAAAACAGCGCATTACGCATTTGCATTTACAATTGAGAGAGGGAAAGGTGGCGTACTGCCACACATGCCACCTGAAATCTATCTATGGCAAACATACTGGTCATTGATGACGACAAAGATATTCAGCGTTTACTTGAATTTGCACTAAAACGCGCCGGTCACACTTCGGATGCCGCCTACGACGGCGAGGAAGGATTGGCTATTGCAGAACGTTACGAACCAGACCTGATTGTTTGCGACATCATGATGCCCAAAATGACCGGCTACGAATTTTGTCGCCGGGCGCGCGCCATACCTGCGTTGCGCGATACCCCGATTATTATTTTTTCTGCCCGATTTCAACCCATTGACAGACAGACCGCACTCGATGCCGGCGCAACTGATTATATGGCAAAATCTGCTGCGCCCGACGTGCTGGTTGACAGAATTGCAGAACTCCTGCCATCCAAAAAACCTACCGCCCCCGCCACAACATCAATGTACGCTGTATTCAGCCTCCGTGGCGGTGCGGGTGTTTCCAGTATTGCCGTAAATCTGGCCCTGGCCCTGGCACAAATAAAAAAGACCAACCCAATTTTAACAGACCTGACTGGATTTGGGGGGCACGCGGCATTACTGCTGGGGCTGCGCCCTGCCAGCACCATGAGCCAACTGCTGGCAGGAAACAATTCGGAATCTACGGAATTTACAATGGAAACCGTAAAACAATATGCGGTACAGCACCCGTCGGGTGTACAACTCCTGGCGTCAACTCCCGTGTTTGGGCAACCATTTTCAGATCACAAAGGGCAAATTTCAGAGTTGCTGACCGTGTTAAAATCCGGCGCGGAAGTAACGGTACTCGATACGCACCTGTTGCTTGAAAATCAGCTTGCTGCAGCACGGCAATTGCTTGACCGGGTGCTGCTGGTAACCGCCCCGGATTTACCTTCAGTACAATCTACTGCTATTGCTCTGCAAGGATTGATAAAACTCGGCGTTCCGGACAACAAAATTTCAACGGTAGTAAATCAGGTGAACCCCGAAAATGCACTGCCGCTTGCAACCATTCAAAAAGTCATCAGGCGCCGAGTTGCGGCAGTCATCCCATTTGACCCCGAAATGGCAAAATCCGCCAACACAGGCAAGCCATTGCAACTGGCAAATCCGCAATCACCGGCAGCGCAGGCCATTGCCAAACTTGCTCAAAAACTGATGCAGTAACCTAATATTCCACCAAAATAACCGGGCACAAAACAAAAACTGCGGTTTGCCTGAACGTCTGAAACGTGGTATATTACCCGCCGTTGTCGAGACGGCAACAAAACGCCCCCGTCGTCTAGAGGACTAGGACACAGCCCTTTCAAGGCTGCGACACGGGTTCGAATCCCGTCGGGGGCACACATTCTGTCAAGTTGTTATGAAAAATACGTCGCCGATGGGCGGCATTTTTTTTTATGCAAAGCACCAGCCGGCTATCCCCACCAAAACTGCCCGGCAGTTGCTATTTTAAAATGGCTTCGCCGGGATGGACAAAATAGACTTCACCGCAACCAACCGGGGTTTAATTTGACCGAACGCGGCTAATTTGTTACAGTAATTTTATTGCTCCACACTTGCGCACTTGAGCTATGCGTTCGATGAGCAAAATGAGCCAAACAATTTGATTTGGCACTGCTAATATTTCCTCTCTGCGCAATATGCAACAAACTCGCTAATCCTGTAAAGGAGTTTCAATGATGAAAGCCGACCGCGTGGTTCGTTCAACATGTCCGTATTGCGGCGTGGGCTGCCAGATTTTATTGAATATTCGGGATGACAAAATCATCCGGATTGACGCCCCCATTGACGCCGCGCCCAACTACGGGCGGCTGTGCGTCAAAGGCCGCTTTGGCACCGATTACATTCACCACCCGGGGCGGCTCACTACGCCGCTCATTCGCAAGACGCGGCAGTTGCCCGGCTCTCGCACAGCCGCCCAATCGGCGGATGACTGGCGGGAAGCCACCTGGGAAGAAGCCCTGCACTTTGCCGCCGAGGGGCTGGCCCGCATCCACCAGAAATACGGCCCCAACGCCATCACCGCCAACGCCTGCGCCAAAGCCACCAACGAGGACAACTACCTGCACCAAAAACTGATGCGCGGCGTGCTGGGTACCAACAACGTAGACCACTG
>RFJF01000165.1 GCA_003695455.1 Chloroflexota bacterium | reverse complement strand
TCACGAGGCCAGCCGGTTGACGGTGCGCCGCCCCCAAAATACCGAGCAGGCGCAGTACAGTCTGCCGTTTGCCGTGGCGGCGCTGCTGGTACACGGCCGGTTGGGGCCGGCGGAACTCAGCGGCGCGGCGCTGGCGCAGCCGCAGGTGCTGGATTTGGCGGAACGGGTGGAACTGGTGGAGGATGCGGCCTTTTGCGCGCGCTACCCCGCCGAGCGGGTTTCGCGGGTGGAAATTGAAACTACTGCCGGGGAACGGCTGGATTCGGGGGAAGTGAAGCCGGACTGGGACGTGACCGACCCCCCCACCGATGATGACCTGCGGCAAAAGTTTCGCTGGCTGGCCGCCGTCCGGCTGCCGGAAGCGCGCGCCGCCGCGCTGGAAGACGCGGCGTGGCGCTGTGACTCTCTGCCCGATGCCGGGCAGATTAACCGTTTGCTGGCAGACAATTAACAATTAACATTCACCGGGGATACCCGGTTACTGCGCAGGTATTGGGCAGGTTCTGAAACCGCTACCGTTCTTTGAGCCAGTCGGCAATGGTGGGCGGTAAATCGCGCTGAACTTTGCCGCTGACGTACATGCCAATGTGCCCGGTGGGGAAGGATTGGGCGGTGTAATCGTTGCTGCCCACCAGGTCTTCCAGCGCCATCGAGGAGGCAGGCGGCACCAGGTGGTCCTGCTCGGCGTACACGTTGAGCACCGGCTGGGTGATGTTTTTCAGGTTGACGGTTTGCCCGCCAATTTGCACTTCACCTTTGACCAGTTTGTTGCCCTGGTAAAATTGCTTGATGAAGTCGCGCCAGGCTTCGCCGGCCTGATCGGGGCTGTCAAAAATCCACTTTTCCATCCGCAGAAAGTTGGTCAGTTTGGCCTCATCGTGCATAATGTTGGCCAGCGCGGCATATTTTTGCAGATTGAGCTGGAACGGCTTGAGCATCAGAAAACCAAAATTCATAAAATCGCCGGGGATGTTGCCCAGCGCCTCAACCATCAAATCCGGCTCCATCTGCCGCGGGCCGGTGCCGCAGGTCCACGTGTTGAGCAGACTGCCGTCCACGTGAAAATCCACCGGGGCAACCATCGTCACCAGATTTTTGATTTTTTCCGGGTGCAGGGCCGTGTAGCACATACTGAACACCCCGCCCTGGCAAATGCCCAGCAGGTTGATGTGTTCCAGCCCGTGCCGGCGGCAAACCTCATCCACGCAGTTGTCAATGTAGCCGTTGATGTAATCATCCAGCGTGAGCCAGCGGTCCTCGCGGCCGGGATAGCCCCAGTCAATCAGGTAGACATCCAGCCCCAGTTTGAGCAGGTTGCGGATGAGCGAGCGATTTTCCTGCAAATCGGCCATGTAGGGGCGGTTGACCAGCGCGTAAACAATCAGCAACGGGGTTTCAAACGGCTGCTCCACCAGCGATTTGAAGCGATACAGGACCAGCTTGTCCTCGCGGTAGACTTCCTCTTTTTCACTGCATCCCACCTGAATTTCATCCTCGGTGAGATTGTTGAGCGCCTGCAAGCCCTGCACCACTTTGGTGTTGTAATCCAGCAGTTCCTGCGCGGCCTGTTCCGGCGAAATTTGAACGGGGAACGGATTCATCAGCTTTCTCCTTTGGTTGCGGCGGCGGGCGAGGATTTGGTTTTGCGCCGGGTGGTGGTTGATTTGCGGGCGCTGCTGCTGCGGGTGGCGCGTTTGGGTTTGGCGGCCTCGGCGGTTTGCTGTTTGAGCGATTCGACCTCGGCGCGGAGGGCGGCCACTTCTGTCAGCGACTCCCGGAGCGACTCGATCTCGGCGCGCAGGGTTTCGGCGGCGGCGGCCTGTTTTTTGAGCGATTTGACCTCTTTGCGGAGCAGGTAGTTGGCGCGGTGGGCCTCGTCAACCTCGCGGCGGGTGGGCAGGTCAAAATAGACCTGCGCCATTTCTGCCAGTTCCCGCTGGTGGATGCGCTGGCGCATGTTGGCGTTGAGCAGGGCGGTTTGGGCCTCAATGTAGGCCGAGGATTCAAAGACTGCCACAAACGCGCCTTCGGCGGCCTCAATCCAGACTCCGCCCAGCGATTCCAGCGTGGTAATCGTCTCGCCCTGCTCGCTGAGCGCAACCAGCTTTTGTTGAAAGGCCTCAAACGCCTTCACCCACGCTTCAATGAGCAGCCGGTTGTAGTTGTATTCCGCCTCTCGCACGGCCAGCCACGCGGCAAAACCCTGCCGCAATTTGTGTTCCAGTTCGCGGCTGGAGCCGAGGGTGGGGCTTTGCAGAAACGGGGCGATGGTTTGCTGGTAGAGGGTGCGGTACAGGTTGGCGGCTTGGGCGGCGGGGCCGCTGCCATTAGCGGCGGGATCGGCCCACTCCGGCGCGGTTTGCCAGAATTTGGCCCACGGCTGAAGCACAGACTCCATTTGCCCGGAATAGATGCGCCACAACTCGGCAGAATCCTGATTCATTTTGAAGGCGGCGTCGGCGGCTTGGGTGAGCTGCTCGCGCAACTGTTCGGCGGCTTGCTGCATGGCGGCGGGCCAATCCTGCCCGGCTTCCACTTTTTGGGCGATGTCCTGCCACGCCTGCGCGGCAAAGGCCGCAAACTGCATCACGGCCTGCCGGCTGGCCTGCATCCGTTCGGCGGCGGCGCGGGCGGTTGGCCCGGCGCTGTCGGCCCACGATTCCAGATTATCGGCGGCGGCGTTTT